>NZ_AP022321.1:85000-385000 GCF_013393365.1 Veillonella nakazawae | reverse complement strand
GCGCATATTTTTCGCTAAATCTAAACCGCGAGCTCCAAAGATTTCTGTGCGACTCTTCTCAGCCAACAAGGATTTACCAATAGATCCTGCAAAGGCACCAGTATACTGAATATTGTGCCCTGTGTGCATTGTATAAACTTGGTTTAAATCAAGGAACGCTTCCGATAAACCGCCACAAGTCCACACTTGTAATGAATCAGACTGTGTTGGCTTGTAAGCGCCGCGTATAAACGACGGCACCGCTGATGCGGCTGCTAAAGCTAAAGCACCACCAATAAACTGGCGACGGGATATATCCTTTTTCAAAAATCCCATGTACTTACCACCTTTCACTGAACTTTACAGTACTAAGCATATACTCACATTATAGTATAAAATCCATAAGTTTAAATGATGATATGCATAAGTTTGATTAATTTATTTATATAGATTAGTCATGTGAATACTGTTTTTAAAGGCATTATTATAAAATTTTAAGATATTCTCTCCATATCTATTTTATTGAATATTTATTGTATACGATGAATATGCTATTTTTTTTAGGTTTAATGAAGCTAATATCCCGCTATACGCTCAGTGCATAGTAAACAAGGATAATCAGTGCTATAGACTATATTTGAACGCTTTACAGCACTCATGGCCCTTTAGGGTTTAAATTCACTATAAGACAATATTGCCCAAAAGAACGCAAAAAGGCGGTACAACCAAATGGTTGTACCGCCTTGATTCATCAATTATTCAGCAGTGAATGGCAATAAAGCGATTGCACGTGCACGTTTGATAGCTGTAGTCAATTTGCGTTGATGTTTTGCGCAAGTACCGGAAATACGACGAGGTAAGATTTTGCCGCGTTCAGTCGTGAAACGACGAAGTTTAGCAACATCTTTATAGTCGATTTGATCGATATGGTCTGCACAGAAAACGCATACTTTTCTTCTTGGCTTTCTGCCTCTATCTCTTCTCATTGCGAATCCTCCTTTTCGAATTAGTAGGAGTCCCTGACACTAGAACGGGATGTTTTCGTCATCGCCGCCTGTACTGAAACTATCAAAATTGGACCCACCTTCGAAAGAATTAGTATTCATATCAAGGGATTGGCCCACAAAGTTCGCTACTACTTCAGTAACGTACCGTTTTTGACCGTCCTGAGTCTCGTAAGAACGAGTTTGCAAACGACCTTCTACAAAGCAACGACTGCCTTTACGAAGATTGCCTGCCGCTTCACCAAGTTTACCCCATGCAACGCAGTTGATGAAAGCAGTTTGTTCTTTCGTCTCATTTGTTGTGGAATCAATATAGGTGTTAGTTGCAGCTACTGTGAAAGTTGCTACCGCACGACCAGTTTTGGTATAGCGTACTTCAGGATCACGAGCTAAATTACCTAGAATTTGTACAGAGTTCATGTTTTCCTCCAGGCTTTAATTATGCTTCGTGTTTTACAATTAGATGTCTTAGGACTTCATCGTTGATTTTCAATACACGATCGATTTCTTTGATTTCAGCAGGTGCTGCTTCAAAGTTTATCAATACATAGAAACCGTCAGTGAATTTCTTCACAGCGTAAGCAAGACGACGCTTGCCCCAACGATCTACCTTTTCTACTGTGCCGCCTACACGAGCAATTAAAGCTTCTACTTTTTCAATAACAGCATTAGTTGCTTCCTCTTCAGCTGGTTTCACAATAAACATGACTTCGTATTTGTTCATACAAAATCACCTCCTCTTTCGGACTAATGCCCCTATCGACACATAGGGGTAGGAAGTGCTTACCATCAATAAGCCTTACTATTATAACCTAAAAAAAGAATGAAAGCAAGAGCACAAATTTAAGCCCTTGCTTTCACCAATATTATATGCGATTATATTTTTCATCTTCAGGAAAAGCGATAATGGCACAAATAATAACAAACAAAGTTATTACCCCCATCATAGGGTCTGCCGAATCATTTGGTAAGAAGGTAAGGATCAACGATGATACAATGCCACTACCATATTGCATGGCACCTAGGAGTGCCGCCCCAGAGCCAGCCATTCTGCCAGCTCTATCTAATGCTAAGGCATTTGTTACAGCTGCAATGATACCATTCATGGAGAAGAATAAAAAACAGCCAATAACGATTAACCACAGGGAATGATAGCCTATGATTATCAACCCCATTACAACAGATACACAAATAGCAGCAAATAATGTAGCATATCGCAATAATCTATCGAGGCGTATAGCACTTACAATACGACGATTAATAGCACTTAGTAACATTACGCCAATAATATTGACAGAAAAGAGATAGCCAAAGTATTCCTTTGGAACTCCATAAACATCAATATATACATAAGGAGAACCCGTTAGGAACGCATAGATAGCAATATAAAAAGAGCTAACACATAGTGTATATTTCATAAAGCCTTTATTACGTAGTAAAATCCAATAATTATTATAGGTATGACCTATAGACTTTTTACTACGCTTCTCTACAGGATGTGTTTCAGGAATGACTAATACGGCAATGAGCATTAAAATGCCGATAGCAACTAATAACCAAAAGATTGAATGCCAAGTATACCACACAAGTAGATGCCCTGCTAGCATCGGCCCTGCAATAGGCGCTATGGCCATAACAATAGCTAAGGTAGATAACATTTTAGCAGCTTCAGTCCGACCATATAAGTCACGAATCATAGCCCGTGATAACATAGGTCCTACGCAAGCACCAAATGCTTGGAACACGCGCCAAGCCAGCAACTCCATCATGGATGAACTCAATGCACACCCCACAGAACCAATGATAAATAAAACTACCCCCATAATAAGCGGCTTCTTACGTCCAATTTTATCGCTAACGGCGCCCCAGAAAAGTTGGGCTAGCGCAAAACCTATTAAGAAACCAGTCAACGTTAGCTCCGCATCACCATTAAGATCTCGCCCCATCTCAGGCATGGCAGGTAAATAAATATCCGTCGACAATGACGTAAACGCCATCAATGCACTTAATATAGAAGTAAAAAGCCATCCTTTATTGCTAATCGTCAGCATAAAGACACCACTTTCATGTAAAATCGCACTATAAAATGTATGTATTTAAATTATATCAAAAACAATGTTAATGCTATATGGTTTTGATATTTTTTCAACAAAAAAGCGTAGTAAAATACTACGCCCAAAATAGAGTAAAGATAAAAGCCTAACGCAATAAAGTATAAAAATACTCGCACGCTAGGCAATCCTCTTAAAACTGTTTATAAGATGAGCCTAACGCTACCACATGTTGATGGCTCTCCTTTTTCTTTATTATACAACATCAACAAAATTTCTTCGAAAATTTATATGATAAATGGCTCATTATCATTAACGATATACACATTTCTATTAGGTACTAATGCCTCTAATCTCTCAGGATTATCAGTGTGAACCGGAATAATAACGTCAGGATTAACTAATTCTATAAACTTAATCAAATCATCTTTAGACACATGACCACTGGCATGACATATATAGGTTGGGTAAGTCTCTAACAAAGCTTTCAATGCTAGGTTTTCTTCAATATATCCTGTCCACATAGAATATATTATACGTACATCATCTTTAGGGAACTCTTTTATGTGAGAAATATGATTTTCTGTTGCTCTTACTAAACATACAAAGCCGTTATCCATATAGTATTTAGGATATTTGCCTTTATCAAGAACTAGCGGACTATCATGTCTACGATACAAAGAACTTTCATAATATACATTATTAACCACAGTATCTAATATTCTTTTCTGATATGCATCACAAATTAGTACTTTATCAGTCGGCATATTCTGCCAAATCCCCATAATACGGTCAATATTCGTAGATGAACATATAACGAAAACATATTTTCCATCTTGGATATACGAATAAATATCCTCTAACACAGCAGCTTCAGATATACCATCATTAACACCACGAGATACTAATGTTCCCTCTGTAATTAATACATCAACCTCACCTATATAGGTTTTAACTAATTTCTCTACTATATGACTACGCAACCCATGCATCCGGAAATCACCTGTATATAAGACACGTTTACCTTCTGCTTCAATGACAAACATATAACTATCCACAGCACTATGGTCGATAACCAAAGGTCTAATATGTATATTTCCAATAGTGAAGGCTTCGCCTCCACGAAATGTATTTGCACCTAACAAACGTAAATATAAATCTTTATCTTGATGTTCAGTTGCTATCATAGCCACTTCCTTACTCAGTTTCCCCATATATAATGGTATTTCTGGTAATGCAGAGGTTAGTTGTCCTAAGTGATCTATATGATAATGAGAAATCACAATACCGTCACAATCCGGCATCCCTTTTGTAACACCGTCTATATCTAAATTTATAGGTATGTACTTTTCATCTAAACTTAATTCGTTACCAAAGTCCAATATAATACGAGTAGATGCTGTACTTATTTCTATGGCACTGCCACCAATCTGATGAGTGCCACGATGGATAATTATATTCATACTTAACCTTTACTAGGAATAGTTAGTAATGTCTCTGCTTGATATAATCGATCTAATTTTCTAGACCAACCTTTTATATTAGTTGGATAAGAAGATTTACTATCTGTATCAACACGCAATACAACAAATCGAATTTGTTTTAAATGAGGCTCTTGTGCCAAGATTTCTTCACATAAAGTTTGTAACCCCTTACGTTTACTAGAATCAATTAATTCTTTACATTCTTTAAACTGTTGTGACACAACAGTTTTGGATGGATACCTAGGATTATTAGGTTTATTTGGATCAATACGAAGCATCAAATTAGTTTCTGATCCACCGCCATCTTTGGTACAAGATTTTTCATCAAATAAAACGACTAACTCTGCTTTATTCGTATGTTCATATCCAGGTAATTTCTTTAGCTGCTGTATACCATCATGGCCAACAGCAGAATTAATCTGTTTTATATCTAGCAGCCTATAATATGTATAAGCTTCTAAAACGCATCGTAGTAAAGTTTCCTCACTGCCAGATGGACGATATTTTAATTCAATGACAGAATAACATTTATCATCAGTGTTATAACCTAATAAATCTATTTTCCCATAAGAATCATTTCGTGTCTCTTTTAATGGTGTTTGATAATCAAAGATATAGCCTAATCCAGCAACTTCACGTTGATAAAACAATAACTTCGCTAAAATTTCCTCTTTTCTATTTGTTCCTTGTAACTTTTCCATCTCTACTTTTTCAGAAGGAGTATGAGCTGTATCAAAGTGATTTGGTCGTACCGGAGCTAATTCTTTCCAAGATTGTAAAAGATTTTTTGATAAAAGCGCACTTGAAATAATTTCACTATAACGATTCTTATCTTCTTGCTTCTCTCCATTTGCATAGCCTTTGTAATTTACAATAGAAGCCTTATAAAAATTTGCTGCAAATTGTTTTACTTCACTACTATTATCTCCTTGCTGTCCTTGTTTTTTATCATTCTTATTTTGACCAAAAATAGTTTTAAACTCATTAATTTTATCTTTTCGATTAATACTCTCACAAATTATTTCGTATATCTCTTTACAATTGAACATTGTAAATTCCCCCCACAATAACAACTTACCTACTACATATAATTGCTTAAAATGATCTGTATCTTACACAAAGTATTATTGTGTTTTATTATAAATTCATTATATCAACAGCCATTTTATGAGTAAATGGTGAAGAGATTAATTCAATGCTAATAATCTCTTTATCTATATATACTTTAATATAATTAACGAGTAATAAATTCCCCATAATGCGCCCTTTTATAGTGATAAACTAAAACAATATTTATATAAACTAGAAATTCTATAGAAAATCCTTGCGTCATTATTCTATATAATTTACTATATATAGAGAAATCTGATTATAAAAAGGAGTCATCATGGCTAATATTAATGAAAACTATTTAAACCTACAAGGTTCTTATTTATTTGCAAATATTGCTAAAAAGGTTGCAGATTATCAAGCAGCTCATCCAGATGCAGATATTATTCGTCTTGGTATTGGCGATGTTACATTGCCGCTAGTTCCAGCAATTATCGACGCTATGAGCAAGGCTGTCCAAGAAATGGGAAAAGCAGAAACATTCCGCGGTTACGGCCCTGAGCAAGGTTATGACTTCTTACGTCAAGCTATTGTCGATGGCGATTACAAACCATTAGGCGCAGACATCTCTATTGATGAAGTATTTGTTTCTGATGGTGCCAAATCTGACGTGGGTAATATCCAAGAATTATTCAGCGAAGATAACATCATCGCTATCACCGATCCAGTGTACCCTGTATACTTAGACTCTAACGTTATGGGTGGTCGTACTGGTGAAGCGGTAGATGGTATTTTCCAAAAGGTTGTATACCTTCCTACTTACGCTGAAAACAATTTCTCTCCAGAATTTCCTTCTGAACGTGTAGATATCGTATATCTTTGCTCCCCTAACAATCCAACAGGTACTGTGTTGAGCCATGCTCGTTTAGCAGAATGGATTAAATGGTGTAAAGATAATGATGCGATTTTGATGTTCGACTCCGCTTACGAAGCTTTCATCAGCACAGAAGACACTGTAAAATCCATCTACGAAATCGAAGGTGCTCGCGAAGTAGCTATCGAATTCCGTTCCTTCTCCAAAACTGCTGGTTTCACAGGTACACGTTGTGCTTATGCTGTGGTGCCTAAGGAAGTAACTGGCAAAACTAAATCCGGTGAACGCCAACCACTAAACCCTATGTGGAGCCGTCGTCAATGCACTAAATTCAACGGTGTGCCTTACATCATCCAACGCGGTGCTGAAGCAGTATACACTAAAGAAGGCCGCGAACAAACTCGTGCTAACATTGCATACTACAAAGAAAATGCTCGCATTATCAAAGAAGGCCTTGAATCCATCGGCCTTACTGTATATGGTGGCGTAGATGCTCCATACATTTGGTTAAAAACACCTGGTAACATGACTAGTTGGGAATTATTCGACATCTTGCTCGAACAAGTTCAAATCGTATCTACACCAGGCTCTGGCTTTGGCCCTCATGGCGAAGGTTACCTTCGTTTAACAGCTTTTGGTAGCCGTGAAAATACAATTCGCGCTGTTGAAAGAATTAAAACATTAAAATTCTAATAGGATAATCAATATAGGGTTTATCCCCTATAGAAAACTAATACCTATAGAGACAAAAAGACCGATTGTACACCTACATTAGGAGTACAATCGGTCTTATATATATATCATCAATTAATTCTATAGAAAAATATCAAATGCCCTAGTTTTGTGCTATAATAAGAATGTTAATAATTAAATTTCTCGATTTATATAGGAGGCTAATATGAGCAAAATTCGTATTGGTATCGTTGGCTACGGCAACTTAGGTCGTGGTGTTGAAGCATCCGTAAAATTACAACCTGATATGGAGCTTGTTGGTGTATTCTCTCGACGTAAAGGTTTAGAAACAGTTTCTGGTGTTCCTACATATACTATGGAGGATCTACCAAACTTCAAAGGTAAAATCGATGTTATGGTTCTTTGTGGTGGTTCTGCAACAGACCTTATCGAACAAACTCCAATGGTAACTAAATACTTCAACTGTATCGATTCCTTCGATACACATGCACGTATTCCTGAGCATTTTGCTAATGTAGACAAAGTAGCTAAAGAAGCTAAAACTGCTACATTGATTTCTTGCGGTTGGGACCCAGGCATGTTCTCTTTACAACGTGTATATGCTGAAAGCATCTTGCCTCAAGGTAAATCTTATACATTCTGGGGCCGTGGCGTTTCCCAAGGTCACTCCGATGCTATTCGTCGTATTGATGGTGTTCTTGATGCTCGTCAATACACTGTTCCTAAAGAACAATACCTTGAAGCTATCCGCAATGGTGAAACTCCAGACGTTGATGGCTACAAAGGTCACCTTCGTGAGTGCTATGTAGTAGCTGCTCCTGATGCTGACAAAGCTAAAATTGAAAACGAAATCAAAACTATGGAAAACTACTTCGTAGGTTATGAAACTGTAGTAAACTTCATTTCTCAAGAAGAACTTGATCGCGACCACAAAGGCATTCCACATGGTGGCTTCGTGCTTCGCTCTGGTGAAAGTACAGATGGCACTCGTCACGTTATCGAGTACTCCTTGAAACTCGACTCTAACCCTGAATTCACAGGTTCTGCACTTGTTGCTTACGCACGTGGCATCTACCGCCTTGCTAAACACGGCGGCACAGGTTGCTACACAGTATTCGACATTCCACCAGCTTGGATTTCTACTCATTCTGCAGAAGAATTACGAGCTCACTCTCTATAAGATATATAACAAAAATCCCACACTAGTGTGTGGGATTTTATCTACTTCTATGGTATACTACTTAGAAGAAGTGAGGCGTAGATGTTTTCCGGCGTCAGCTCTCACATCTCTTACTAGTTTGAAAATGTGGCCTGACACATCTAGAGGCCTCGACATCAATATATAATTTGTCGATTTCTATGTAAAGGGATTTAGTGACACTACTAGTCACCTATGTGACTAGTAGTGTCACTTTTTTAGTACAAATTTATAGCGTCTATATGATATAATATTTATTTGATAGAGTTTCTACGGAAGCTTTCACAAAGAACGAAATCAATTAGTTAATAAAAGGTGGTACCATGAGCACAAATTTAGAAGTAGGCATCGTAGGCCTTCCAAATGTTGGTAAAAGTACATTATTCAACGCTATTACAAAAGCAGGCGCTGAAGCTGCCAACTATCCATTCTGTACAATCGAGCCAAACGTAGGTGTCGTTGATGTTCCAGACAATCGTTTAGCTGTATTGGCTGAAATGTTCGGCTCCAAACGCATCCTTCCTGCAGCTATGCGCTTCGTAGATATTGCAGGCCTTGTAGAAGGTGCGTCCAAAGGCGAAGGTTTAGGTAATAAATTCCTTAGCCACATCCGCCAAGTAGATGCGATTGCTCAAGTTATCCGTTGTTTCGATGACCCTAACATCACTCACGTTTCTGGCTCTATCGATCCAATTCGTGATATCGAAATCATCAACACTGAGCTCTGCCTTGCAGACCTTGAATCCGTGGAAAAACGTAAACAACGTATTGAAAAAATCGCTAAATCCGGCGACAAAGATGCGCGTACTGAGTTACCATTACTAGAACGCATCATCGAAGGTCTAGGTGAAGCAAAACCAGTTCGTGCACAAGGTCTCGAAGAAGAAGAATTAGAAATGATCAAAGAGTTGACATTGCTTACAGCAAAACCATCTCTTTATGTAGCTAACATTTCTGAAGATGAAGTATCTGATTACTCCGGTAATGAATATGTAAAACGCGTAGAGGAATATGCGAAAAGCGAAGGCGCTGGCATCGTTGTTGTTTCTGCTCGTATCGAGTCCGAAATTGCAGAGTTAT
This sequence comes from Veillonella nakazawae, assembly GCF_013393365.1. Classification (NCBI taxonomy): domain Bacteria; kingdom Bacillati; phylum Bacillota; class Negativicutes; order Veillonellales; family Veillonellaceae; genus Veillonella; species Veillonella nakazawae. Next base: position 375,587 of record NZ_AP022321.1, on the reverse strand, counting down.
CTGAAGAAGAATCCGCTGCATTCCTTGAAGATCTTGGCCTTGAAGAATCTGGCTTAACTAAACTTATCAAGGCAAGTTATGCACTCTTAGGTCTTATCAACTACTTCACAGCTGGCGAAATGGAAGCTCGTGCTTGGACAATCGTAAACGGCACAAAAGCACCTCAAGCGGCTGGTAAAATCCACTCCGATATAGAAAAAGGCTTCATCCGTGCTGAAATTGTATCCTTCGATGACTTACAAGCTTGCGGTAGCCAAAATGCGGCTAAAGAAAAAGGTCTTGTACGCCTAGAAGGCAAAGACTACGTTATGAAAGACGGCGATGTAACACACTTCCGCTTCAACGTATAATACAAATTAATAACAAAAAACCAGTAAATCGAACGATTTACTGGTTTTTTTAATGCTACAAAATAGCTTTTATTTAATTTTATTTGTCATCATTGCCCAATGCATTTTTAAGGCCACTAATCGCACCTTCTACAGCGTCTTTAGCATCATCTGCAGTTTTTTTGATATCATTAACAACACTATCAGCAGCATCTTTTACTTTTGCTACTGTATTCTCAACAGCACCTTCGGCTTGCATTTGTTTGTCATCAGTTAATTTACCTGCATTTTCTTTTACTGCACCTTTAACTTGATCTAATTTATCTTCTAATGCCATAATTGTGACTCCTTTCATGTAAAATCACGTTTAACCATATAAAATCTACTGTTACAAGTAGAGGGCTATCCTTTTTTTCCGAAGAAAAATGAGACTACAGCAACAACAATGACTGCACCCAATACAGATGGAATTAAGGACATTCCCGCTAAGCTAGGACCCCAGGTACCAAATAGGGACTGACCTACGGACGAGCCAATTAAACCAGCAACAACGTTAGCGATAATGCCCATTGCACCGCCTTTGTTAGTGATGGCACCAGCTAGGAACCCAATAAAACCACCAACAATAATTGACCATAACATATAATCACTCCTTCCTATTTAATCATAATATTCATAAATCCTATCAAATAATACAGTATTTATAAATATTTTAGAATTCTTGTATATTTATAATATAGCATTCAATTCTAAAGATTAAATGAAGATTTTCGATTTAGTTCTACATATATAATCTACTCAACTACTGTTACAATTTCATCCATTGTACGACGTGTTTTATTGCGATGTGGTTCTTCATCACGGTAACCAAAGGCAGCCATTACAGCAATGCCAAAGTGTTTAGTATCAAATAGGCCAAGTTCATCACCTAAGAGTGCGGTCATGTCATCTTGATTGAAGCCTTCTAATGGACAAGAATCTAAGCCTTCATACGCCGCCATAGTCATCATGTTCGCCATAACGATATACGCTTGTTTTGAAGCCCAGTCAAAAGCAGCACGTTCAGACTCAAAGGTTTTAAAGTCACTTGTAGTAAATTGAGCATATTTCTCACGGTATGCTACATCAACTTCAGCAGGTAATTGTTTAACCTCTTCTTGAATATGACGAATATATGGAGAATCGAATTCAAGATCAACTTTTTTACGCGCCAAGAAAACTACTACATGACTAGCTTCAAGACCTGCTAAAATCCCCCAGCCATGAGCTTTCATTTTTTCGCGAATTTCTGGATTTTGAATCACCAACAATTGGTAAGCCTCAAAGCCAAGGGATGTAGGAGACAAACGTGCCGCATTAAGAATAGCATTCCAGTCTTCTTCAGAATTTTTCTTATTGCTATCAAACTTCTTACAAGCATAGCGATAGGTCATAGCATATTCTAAATCTTTACGATCCAATTTTGGAGCGGTTAATTTTACATTTTCTATTTCATACTTGCTCATATATACCTCCATAATTGATAAAAAATATCATATATTTATAGTACCATAGTTAGCCGTTAAATTATATAAGGATCCAAATTTTAATAAAAAACAAGAAAAAGCCTAGATGATGTCTAGGCTTTATATGGTACAGCTAACTCACCTTTTTCATACCAAAAGAGGCCAGATGTACTAATCTTATGTTCTTTTAAAATAGTCTGAACCTGCTCTACAATACTTGGATCTATTTGCACAGATAAACCACACATATCGTAAAGCTCTGGAGGTGTAGCCATCAATTGATGAGGAACCTCTAATTCTGTTAGTATCTTGTCTGCTTTATCCCCAAAATAATAGGATGTAAAGACGACTAACAATTTTTTATTTTCCAAGGCCTCACCTCCTACCATAGCATATACCTTTACATTGTTATACCATTGACTATCCATTTAAAGCTAAGGCGTCTCGTCTAAATCGGTCCGTTAAAATGATAGTGCTAAGAATTATAACTTAACTACATTCTCCCCAAGAATAGAGTCCGTAATAGCGTACATATTTGTAATACTACCTACGCCAAGTTCTTCTTTTACCCCAAAGTAATCGAGACAAATGCCACATGCTGCAATTTCAACACCAAGATCAGCTAGTTTTTTAATATTTTCTAAATGAACAGAATCATTTACAACCATCTTAACACTGCTATTGATGAAATAGATTTTAGATGGTTTTACATCGGCTTCAAGCATGCATACCCAGAACGTTTTCATTAGGTTACGGCCTAATTCTTCACTACCTTCACCAAGATAGTCCTTTGTCATCAAGATGACACGGTTTCCGTAACTCATGGGTTCACTGCTACCATCTGCTACTGGATTATCATTAGGGGTCATAGTGAGGTAGAAATCCTTACCATCTTGGCGGATTGCCACACCATAACCACGAGACTTGCCAAACTTTTCTACATTATCGCGACTCACTTCATTATCTACAATAGTAGTAATAACAGCATCTGGATTCGCATCGCTAACCTTCTTAGTTTCAATCACAGGCTTTGGACACAAGCTACCACGTACATCTACAGTTAATTCATTTGTATTGCTCATCATACACCTCTATATTATATACATTATATATTTTGTAAAAGTATTACCTATCAGCTATCAGCTATCAGCTATCAGCTATCAGCTATCAGCTAATGATATTGTAATTAAATATCGATAGCCAATAGTAGAAAACTGTTTTTTTATAAAACTATTCTGTAACACGTACCGCTAGTCCACTGAAACTTTCAACAGTACCAACAATACTAGCACAGTCAATGCCAGATTCGTGTAAGGCCTCAACCAATTTATTACCTTCACTAGCAGGCACGGAGAATAGTAAACCGCCAGAGGTTTGTGGATCAAAGAGAATATCCGTCCATACAGGGTCCAAAGCCTGATCTACTTGAACGTCTGTTATAGCCTTTCGATTCCCATAGGATGCAGCAGGCACCAAGCCCATTTGAGCTGCTTCGATGACATTATCAAATAGTGGAATGTCATAAGCTTTAATATGAATGGTCACATCAGAGGCACTAGCCATTTCTACGGAATGTCCCATTAGACTAAAGCCTGTTACGTCTGTACAAGCATGGATGGTAAAGTTGTGAGCCACCTCTGCTCCCACCCGATTTAATGTACTCATGCTAGTGACGGCCTGCTCAGTACCTACAGGGAATAAATCACCTTTTAGAGCATTATTCATAATTCCTGTACCAATTCGCTTAGTTAATATCAGCACATCCCCTACTTGAGCCCCTTTATTTTTCCAAATTCGATTTGGATTCACTTGCCCTGTTACAGACATACCGAAGATAGGCTCTTTATTTTCAATGCTGTGACCACCAACGATGGCAGCACCAGATTCAGCCACGATAGATCCCGCTCCGTTTAATACATCTGTTAATATACCTTGTTCAACAAGAGGCACAGGGAACCCCACAATATTCATAGCCGTTAAAGGCGTACCGCCCATAGCATATACATCACTCAAAGCATTAGCAGCCGCAATTTTACCAAATAAAATAGGATCATTAACCATGGGCGTAAAGAAATCTAATGTTTGCACTAATGCTAGTGTATCTGAAAGTTTATATACCCCTGCATCGTCAGCACCTGTCATATCTGCCAGTACGTGTTCATTGGTAACAGGTGTCACTGCTTTTAATACACGATTTAATATATGAGGCCCAATCTTACACGCACAGCCCCCACTTGTTACGTAATCAGTGAGTCGTACCATACGTCCTCCTTATTCATTCTCAGGCAATCGAGATACGATTTTCTTAACTGCCTTTTCAAATTTCGGGCGCGGCATCAATAGTTGATGACCACAACCATTACATACGATGAGAAAGTCTGTACCAATCCGTTTAACTTCCCATTCATCACTGCCACAGGGATGTGACTTTTTCATTTTTACCACATCGCCTATATAATATCTAACAAATGCCATAGCGCCTCCTTTTATATCGTTCAGTATTTATATACTTATTATACAAAAAATACAATGTTCTATAAATATATCAGAATTCTATAGTTATATAGTTATTTTATGGGGAGTTATTAGTACATTTAACAAAAAGATTATTAATACGTAATCAATAATGATTTTTCATTTAGTTATCATTCTCAATATCAAAATGAACTTATTTTATAAACCCTATACTATTCAACCTTTAAAAAACCGCATTTTTACTACATTGATAATATTTATCATTTAGAAAATTCTCGAAATAAATTTTACAAAAACACTTGCATTTCTCATTTAGTATGTTACAATATAGTCAACAATGATTATTCGTTAAGTATACGGATACACCATTGTATATAAAACTGTTAAGACGGCAAGTGCCGAAAAAACAAAAATCAGTAAGTACTATTTTAAGAGTTAGGCAAGTGTCTATTTAATCTAAGAATAAGTTTTCTTACTAAGGCGAAGTCGCCCACGAAAATTGTAGAATAAGTATTCTATTATTTGAATTCACAACCAAGTGGTTATGAATATATAAGTTAAGTAACAAATTTGAAAATTATCGTAAGTACAAAGGAGTATTAAAATGGCAGAATTAAAAGGTTCTAACACTGAAAAAAATCTTCAAGCAGCATTCGCTGGCGAATCCCAAGCATTCCAAAAATATACTTTCTACGCAGCAGCAGCTCGTAAAGCTGGCATGAACGAAATCGCTGATTATTTCGAAGAAACAGCTCACAACGAATCCGCACATGCTAAATTGTGGTTCAAAGCTCTTCATGGTGGCGACGTATCTTCCGATATCGAAGCTAACCTTCGTGATGCAGCAGCTGGCGAAAACTACGAACACACTACAATGTACAAAGATTTCGCTGACGAAGCTGAAAAAGAAGGCTTTGCAAAAATCGCTTACCAAATGCGCGAAGTTGGTAAAATCGAAGCTCGTCATGAAGCTCGTTACCTTGCATTAGCAGCTCGAGTATCTGGTAACAAAGTATTCACTAACGACGAACCAGTAGCTTGGATCTGCGCTAACTGTGGCTATGTACACATTGGTGAAGAAGCTCCTAAAGTTTGCCCAGTATGTGCTCACCCACAAGCTTTCTTCCAACGTTTGGTTGAATCCTTCTAATCTGTAAATACGACACTAACTAAACTAACAACCTGTAAGTACAGATTTAAATTAAACACACCTGTAAGTACAATATAATCTTACAGTAAGTACTAACAACTTCCTTATCAAAAAGACGATGACTTAGGTCATCGTCTTTTTTTGTGTTCTATTCGCTATTTAGTACTATCCACTAAATGCTTAAACTGTTGTACCGCCTCATAAGGGTTATCTGCATGAGCAATAGCAGATATGATGGCAACACCACAGGCTCCTGCTTCTAGTATAGGCTTCGCATTGTCTAAAGTTATTCCCCCAATACCAACACATGGTAAGGTCAAGCCTTCTGCTTGTAGTTCAGCGACACGCTCCGGTCCACATGGCTCTTGTGCATCAGGCTTACTACTTGTAGCATACATTGGTCCTACACCTACACAGTCAGCATAGATTATATCAGTCTTATGAAGTTCCTCTACGGAGTGAATGGAGATGCCAACCACCTTATGGCCTACAAGATTATGCACCTCTTCTAGACGCATATCTTCTTGACCTACATGTACACCATCAGCATTAACAGCCATCGCTAAGTCTACATCATCATTGATAACATAGAGTACATTATACTTTGCACAGATTTGTTTTAATTGTTGGGCTAACTCTAGTTTCTGTTGCCCCACTAAGGTACCTGCGCCCTTTTCTCTAAATTGAAAACAAGTCACACCACCTCGACAAGCGTCCTCTACGATAGAGAGCAAACGATGTTCATTCAGTTCCACATCTTGCGTACCACTGATGAAATATACTTCTAATTGATCCGGCACAACTACAGGGCGTATATGATTTTCAGACATAAGCACCGCATCATCAAGTGTATATAATCTATCCATAAAGGCTACACTAAAGCTACCAGGTTTTACGCCACTTACCTGTACTGCACTTTCACCGGCTAAACCATAGTAAGCCAATGCATAGGCGAGAAACTCACCGATAGATAGTCTGTTTTTATATGGATAATAAGCGCTAAAGAAAGCCGCCAAAACAGCTCCTAATAGACAGCCCGTGCCCGTTACAGCTGTCATAATAGGATGACCATGCGGTACGGCAAACACCCGAGTTCCATCAGAAACATAATCCTCTTCGCCAGTAGCTACAACAGGGCAGTTGATAAGACGTGCGAGTCGATAAGCAATAACAGCACTATCCTCAACTTGTGCGCCATCTACACCTTTACCTTCTGTAGAATTATTATCCTCATCATCAGGACCTAAAGCATCGTAGATAGCTTTAATTTCGCTTTGGTTACCTCGTAATAGAGAGATGTTGCCAGTCTTAATCAAATCTAACACCACAGATAGACGATAAGCCCCCGCATGACAACCTACTGGATCTAAAACGATAGGAACCTCATGTTTCTTTGCCAGTGCTATGGCATCTTTGTAGTAACTAACTTTGTCTGGGGTAAGAGTACCAATATTAATGAGTAGCGTCGATGCATGGACGATGAGATCTTTCAAATCTTCACTACACTCACTCATCACCGGTGATGCACCAATGGCGAGCAAACCATTGGCCGTAAAGGTCCTCACCACATCATTGGTAATACAAATAACGAGAGGGTTTCTCTGGCGCAAGATTTCTAATATATTGAGTTCAGGCCAAGTTTGACCATTCATGTATTGATTTTCATAGGTCATATCACTATCTCCTCTCATCATTTTTCAAGAGCTCATCCATCGTTTCAGGTCCATTAGATAAGAGTCCATAAGCCATATGATTAACGGGACCACAGCCATTTCCCAGCCCAGGATTATGTTTAATAGCAAGTGCAATATAGTCCTTGGCAATACCAATGGCATCCATTACATCACGCCCTTTAGCGAGCTCCGCCGTTATCACTGCGGAGAAAGTACAGCCTGTACCATGAGTATGCACCGTATCATATTTAGGGCTTGTCCAAGTACGGACGCTACCATCTTTAGTGAAAGCATAATCCGTTGCATCTTCACCGATGTGACCACCTTTAATGATAACTACTTGAGGTCCTAAGTCCTGTAAGATACGATTAGCCGCCATTGTTATGTCGCTTTCACAATCAATAGACATGTCCGCTAAGACCTCAGCCTCGCTGCGGTTAGGTGTAATCACTGTAGCCGTCGGAATAAGTTTAGATTTTAAGAAATTTACTGCCTCATCTGATACGAGTCGGTCACCGCTAGTGGCAATCATAACGGGATCCATTACATAAGGAATTGGTTTACTCACATAAGGATAGATAAGATCCATCATCTCCGGCAAGGCAATCATGCCCGTCTTAACGGCTTGAGGTTCAATGTCAGAATACACATCGTGTAATTGCTGCTCAATACTCTCTAGCGACAGATGTTCTACATGATGTACGCCCGTCGTATTTTGGGCTACCACAGAGGTAACAACAGCCATGCCGTATATGTGACGACTTTGGAAGGATTTCAAATCAGCCATAATACCGGCGCCACCGCTAGGATCAGTACCAGCAATTGTCAATGCAGTATGTAGTTTCATTATACCTCCTTATGTAATAGATGACGACGAGATAAGATTTGTAATACTATGAAACCAATGCAAGCACCTGTTATAGAGCTCATGGCGAAGGATGTAATCAAGGTCAACAATGCCAAAGGTTTACCTAACAAGAAATTGGCTATAGGATAACTCACAAGAGCACCGATAAGGCCGGTACCAATGATTTCGCCTAGAGCTGCCGCCCATAGAGCGTTATATTTCTTATATAAATAAGCCGATAACCAAGCGCCAATCATGCTGCCTGGAAAGGCTAAAGGAGAACCTAGTGCCAATATATTGCGCAAACAAGATGTACTAAAGGCAGCACCTACGGAAAATCTTGCCCCCACCACAACGGCTAAGATAACATTAATCATATGTTGAAACGGAAAAATACGCGCTGGTCCAATAGGAATTGATGTAGTAGATAATACTACGCCTAAAGCTACACATATGCTAGCAATAATTAGTTTTTTCATAATACCTCCAGACATATAAAAACGAGACCACTTCAAATGGAATGGTCTCGTAATAGTTTAGTATTATGTTGCACTCCACTTCCCTACGCCAGTATTATCTGGATCAGGTCTAGGGTTTTGAATGGTCAATCTCAGCAAAAGCACCCCTAGTGGCAATATATTTTTATACTCTAGTTATAACATCAATATACAATCTATGCAACAAAAGAATTGACGGTTCCCGTAGCACCTCGTATAATGAAGCCATAACGGGGTGCTCACATGAGTGGGCTGAGAGTAAGCTAACGCTTTAACCCATAACCTGATTTGGATAATGCCAACGTAGGGAACATAGAGGATTAATAGCCGAGTTCCTTTTTGGACTCGGCTTTTTCTATGACTTCCTGGCAAGGAGGACGTATGAAAGACACATACATTACACAACCACAGTTCGCCATGATATGGTTTGGTGCCGCTCTATCTATAGCGGAAATTATGACAGGAACCTATCTAGCCCCCTTAGGGCTCACTCAAGGTCTATATGCCATCATACTAGGGCATATCATCGGCGGTATATTGCTCTTTGGAGCGGGCCTCATCGGTGGACGTTTACGGCAAGGCAGTATGAATACTACCGCCTTCAGCTTTGGACCACTAGGAGCTAAAGGCTTTGCCTTTTTAAATATGCTTCAACTTATCGGCTGGACTAGCATCATGATCTACGATGCTATGCTAGCCTTACAAGAGCTAGCCCCCCTATCCCCTATGATTTGGACGATAGCTATTGGAGCGCTTGTCATCCTGTGGCTTTTCATCGGTCTCCACAATACGGGCTATATTCAAGCCATCGTATCGGTGTTATTGCTAGGTCTCACCCTCTACATGGGCGCTCACATGATATCGCAGTGGCCTAGTGAAGCTAGCCTTCTAACTAGCGGAAACATGAGTTTCATTGCTGCCCTTGAGTTATCTATTGCCATGCCCCTATCTTGGCTACCACTCATCAGTGATTATACCCGTGAAAGTAAAAAACCTTTCTCCGCATCACTTACAAGTGCTACAGTCTACACTGTAACAAGTATCGTTATGTACACCTTAGGTCTTAGTGCCGCAATCTTTGGTGGTGGCGACTCCATCATTACTATCATGATGAATGCAGGACTTGGCCTTGCGGGCCTCATCGTTATCATCTTCTCTACCGTTACTACAACCTTTATGGACGCTTACTCTGCAGGCGTATCTAGTACAACTATCTATAATGGTGCCTCCAGTAAAGGTATCGCCGTCATCGTTACTATCGTGGGCACTATTGCAGCTATTCTCTATCCAATGGATGATATTACAGACTTCCTATACCTCATCGGCTCTGTATTTGCGCCGATGATTGCCATCTTATTGGCGGACTACTTTATCAATCGCCAACAAGTACAAACACTTTCAGCTTATCTCGTACGAGGGCTAATCTGGGCTGTATCCGTTGGTTTATACCACTATATGTTACATAGTGAAAGCACAATAGGTGCTACATTACCAGCCTTTACAATGGCATTTGTCGTTACAGCTATCGTTGGATTTATAAGTAAAACAGCACACATATCAACAGAAATTAAGTAGCATTAGCAAGTAACATCTATTATAAACGTACTAATTCAATACTAAAGATTAAAGATAATAGTAAGTACACTGCTATCATTGCTATCAACTATCTAAAAAGAAAACACCTTCACAATCCACTAGTTACTGAACTATACATCTCAAAATTGTGTCCAGTTTTTGGCATGTAGTTCATAGGATTATGAAGGTGTTTTATGTATCTCTATTTAATTTTAAAGTATTTTATCACTGTATCAAAACCATACGATTTAAATGTTTATCATCATTCAGCAATCGTAATAAGCCCGTTTTCACAGGTCCAGTGTCTATCTCCTACGCTTTCTGCTTCGCTTTCATCATGGGTAACCCATACGCAAGGTACATCCCATTCACGGATGATAGATACGAGATCCTCACGAACTTGCTTTCTCAAGTTCCAATCGAGTGCAGATAAAGGCTCATCGAGGAGCAAAATAGTCGGTTTAGAGTAGAGCGCACGACCTAATGCAACCCGTTGTTGCTCACCACCAGATAAGCTACCCGCCTTAGTATGGCGGTATTTTTCTAAACCTAAACGTTGTAATAGCGTATCGCACATCTCAGGTGTACCGCGCTTACTGTAGGTAATATTATTTTCTACGGACAAGTGAGGAAATACGATATTACCTTGTGGCATATAGCCTACTTGACGGTCTTGAGCAGGTACCCAGATTTTTTTATCCCGATCAACCCACGTTGTTTCATCACATTGAATACTGCCAGTTGTGGGTTTTACGAGGCCTGCAATACATTTGATGAACGTACTTTTACCACTACCGGACTGTCCAGTCAATACAGTAATCCCAGAAGTCAATGTACCCTCAGCTTTCACAGTTACAGAAGGTCTAGCTACAGTAAAAGAAAATGTAATCATAGAACCTCCTAATTATTATCTGTATGGCGGAACAAGGAACCTTTTGTAATAAGATGAATCCCGCTCAGTAACGCCAATGTAAGAACACAAATATAAATAACGAGCTCAAAGGCATCCATGTACTGCCCGGCCTCTACATAGGAGTAGATAGCTAATGGCATAGTGCGTGTTACCTTTGGAATATTACCAGCAATCAAGATGGTCGCACCAAATTCGCCCATGGCACGGCAGAACGCTAAAATACTACCTGTTAAAATACCTTTCCATGCGAGCGGTACAGATATGGTAAAGAAAATGCGTAGCTCTGAAGCACCTAATGTTCGAGCTACATCCTCCATATTATGATCTACGGACTGCAATGCAGAACGTACTGTTTGATAAAACAGTGGAAATGCAATAACAGAAGAGGCTATGACAGCACCAGAAGCGGCAAAGACGACACTCATGCCATGAGCTTCAAGCCAAGCCCCAAAGGCATAGCCCGGTGTAAATACCATAAGCAGCGCAAAACCAACGACTACTGGCGGTAATACTAGTGGCAATGTAATAAGAGCATCAAGAATAGCAATGCCGCCCCATTTACAGCGATTCATCCAGTAGCAAACGGCTAAGCCACTTAAGATAACAATAACGAGAGCAATGCTCGCCACCCACAGCGATAGCCAGAATGGACTCATGCTATACCCCCTTTCTATTTAATAATGCTGAAATCATATATTTCCAGCTAGGACTAACAATAATAATATATATATTGTATCATAAGAAAACGCTAGCCATGAGAGCTAGCGTTTTACCCTTATTTAGAAGTGGAGAAACCGTATTTCTCTAATACTTTTTGTCCCTCTGGGCTCATTACATATTGGTAGAAATCTTTTGCCAATGCATTGTCATATTTTTTAATAATACCGATTGGATAGACAACTGGATCATGAGAGTCTGCAGGTGTTACTGCAGAAATTTGAACGGCATCACCTGCTGCAATGGCATCAGTTTTGTAGATGAAGCCCGCATCACCAGCACCTTGGCTAATAGATGCTGTTACAGCTTTTACGTCTTTAGCATATACTACATTTGGTTCAACTTGTTCCCAAACACCTAATTTTGTTAATACTTGTTTACCATAATTACCAGCTGGTACTGTTTCAGGATTACCTAAAACGATACGTTTAACAGAAGCAATTTGATTTAATTCAATTTTAGGTTGCCCTTTTGGAACTACAAGAACTAACTCATTAGTTACGAAAGGTTTAACATCAGTTACAAGGTCTTTCTCTTGTAACATTTTCATATTTTTTTCGTCAGCAGAGATAAATAAGCTAGCTGGTGCACCTTGTTCAATTTGTTGACGCAATGTACCAGAACCAGCAAAGTTAATAGCAATTTGATCATCTGCTAAATTATGGCTTTTTTTGTAAGCATCAGCGAGTTCTGTAAGAGCCCCTTTAAGACTGGCAGCAGCTTGTACAGTAATCTTTTCAGATGTACTTGGTTTACCTGTTTCTGCCGGTTTGCTTGCATCGTTACCACAGCCTACTAGAAAAGCAAGCATGAAAACGCTCATTAATACTAATAGAATTCGTTTCATAATTCCTCCTGTGCATCCCTTTGGACTCCACACTGTGAAAGCTATGATTACTAACCGCAGAGACACCATCAAAGAACAAACTAAATATACAATATATTCACATTATACTATACATTTGTTAATTATTATGTATGTAAAAGCTCACATTTGTATATATATTTCTGATGAATATGATAAGTAATCATAATGAATCAACTTTTAAGCCCCAAAACAATACATCCTATGGTATGATAATACTATAAATACTATATAATGATACTCTAATAATTAATGAGAAACTCCAGGTGAGACAATGAATATATTTGAATTAATTGGTCATATATTTATGAATTCTATGATCCCAATCTTCATACTCATCGGCGTAGGATTTATACTAGATAGGAAATTCAAACTTGACCTCTATACATTGAGTAAATTGAATTTCTATATACTACTACCAACCTTTGTATTCAGAGCCATGTATGAAGCAAAATTTACATCTAGCACACTAGAAATTGTATTTTGTGCACTAGTTGTACTCATCCTAAACTCTATACTTTCTGGTATAGTCGGTAAAATCCAAGGCTATGACGTGGCCAAAATTGCAACATTAAAAAACTGCGTCATGTTTAATAACGTTGGAAATATGGGTATTGCTCTTGCCATCTTCGTATTTACGAATGTGCCTTATATCATTGATGGCGCAACCCCCTATGCTGACTTAGGCCTCGTTAGCGTTGTATCTATCATGATTATACAAACCATTACGAGTAATACCTATGGTTTCTACCAAGCTGGTGCTGGCCGATTGAGCACAAAAGATGCCTTAAACGTAGTATTCCATATGCCAATGGTATACGCTATCCCTCTAGCATTACTTTGTCAGCTTTTGCCTTTTGATTTACATGGCCTCTTCTTCTTTGCACCTCTTAAGATTTTTGCTAATGCCTTTGTTGGTGTTGCGATGATTGCCTTAGGGGTTCAAATTAATAGAACACCATTAAACTTCTTTAAGGCCGATGTTATGCTCGCTACATCCTTACGACTCATCGTAAGCCCTCTTATCGCAGCAGTTATTACGATACTCTTTATTATGTTCTATGGCCCAATGCATCCAATAGCAGCACAGACTATAGTCATTACCTACAGTGTCCCAACAGCTATTAATATGGCACTCATCGCTATTGAAATGAAGAATAATCCTGAATATGCTACGCAAATCGTTATGGGCACCACAATTCTATCGGCAGTAACTATGCCGCTATTTATTACAATCGCCTATTACCTTTTCCCATTATATTGATACTAGTATACCTATACAAAAAGGAGCCCTTTTAAAGGGCTCCTTTTGTACACTTTAAACAATTATCGTATTACTTACTGATGAGATACGTGTTCCATACCCATTCTTACGAGACCTTCTACATGATCATCGTTTAGAGAGTAGTATGCAGTTTTCCCTTCCTTACGATAGGTTACAAGGCGTGCTTGACGTAATACACGTAATTGGTGTGAAATAGCAGATTGACCCATTCCCATTGTTTCTGCAATATGATTAACACACATTTCATTTTCTAATAATAATTCTACTATTTTAAGGCGCGTAGGATCTCCCAAGATTTTAAACAGTTCTGCTAGCTTTAGCAATGCTTCTTGTTTGTCGCTCATATAATCCCCCATATCTTAAATCACTATTCATGTTTATGTATCATTCTTATATTACTTATGTTCTTACTCATTTGTAACCCCGTGGGGCATATATATAAATATTATATCATTTTTATTATATTAAAAAAGAGACTTTGTTTAAACAAAGTCTCTTTTTATATCATATCTATACAGGATATGAATTATTTAATGATTAATACAGGGCAAGTGGAGTGACTAGTTACATAGCTACTTACGCTACCCATGAACAAGCCTTTCAATGGACCAAGGCCACGGCTACCCATTACGATAAGATCAGCATTGTATTTTTTAGCTACTGCCAACAATGCAGGGCCAGGGGAGCCAACTTCGAATACGCTTTTAACTTTTACACCTGTAGGAATTTCTTTCACTACATCGTTAAGAATTTCTTTACCAGTTTCTTCCATATCTTCCGCAATTTGTTCAGATACGTAGCCACCGGAAATTGGTGTTTGATCGAAATTGGAAATAGCAGACACAATATTTGCAACGTGAACAATAATCAATTCAGCATGGTTGCGGTCCGCTACAGCGAGAGCATGTTCCAACGCACGTTTAGCATTTTCAGAACCATCAGTAGGTACGACAATAGTTTTGTAGGTAACCATAATAACCCCTCCTATTTCTAATCCCTCAAAGGGGATATGATCAAAGATCGTTTAGCCTATATTATTATATTCTAGACCATCAAGGAAAACTCCTCTTTTTCTAGAGGATTTCTTTTATTATAGCACAAATTATACAGAATTATACAAATAAAAGAATATTATGTGTATATTACAACACTTGCGAAGATTGGTTCGTATTCAATGTAGTAGTCAACTTGAATCCATCGAGCACATCGATAAGCTCTGGTGTGCTAAGGCTTGTGCCTGCTGGGCCAATCATACGAGCCACAGCTACATTGCCTTCATTACCTAAGATAATAGTAGCTGCGAAGGATACTGGTGCCGCTGCGGATGTATCAGCCGTATTAGGATTCTTCATATGACCTGCCAAGTAGAACATAACATTACCATCGATGATATGCGTTTCGTATCGAGTGATGGTTGCCTTATTTACCTCAACCAATTGTTTAAGATAGTAATCACCTAGCATTTGTTTACCCATCATCGTAGGCATGCCTGTGCTAACTGCTTGTACTGGAATTGTAAAAGATTCAATATCAAGGCGTACATTATGCTTAGTGAAAGCAATTTTCCCCTTTTCATTAAGACGGGTAAATCCTTTTGGATAATTAAATTTGATGCCTTCAGCTATGCTAATATCACTAGTGCCAGAGATAAATTGTTTAACACCTTTAATCGTACTAGAACCAGTTTTATTTAATAATTCAAAGGACGGAATCGTATGTTCCATCAAGCCTTGTTCCATAAACTCCCCTTGAATAGGGGCATAAGTACTAGCTAAATTATAGCGATGTGTTGGGTCCTTATCCATGATGAATTCCGCTTCAAATACGGATTGAACAGGCTCTGTAGAGGTCATTTCAGCATACGATTTTGGTGTCGTCTTATCCCAACGCGCTGATATAGCCCCTTTCTTGTTAAAGAAGCCACCAACAATATCATTATTTTCAAAGGCATTACTATGTTGACGCCAAATGCTCAAATATTCTTCATCAGACATACCCTTGATTGGCACGCCATACCAAGTCGTATTCCATTCCTTTTGAGATACCCCATCTTGCGGTGTATTATTGCGCTTTGTAAAAGACACAGTATAGGAATCATCTTGAGTTGGACCTGCTAAGTTGAAAGAATAGCCTTGAATATGCTCACTTTCACTGCGCACATCCATATCCAGTTTAACACCATCAGCTACACGCCAAGGAAGCGTAAAGGTATAGCCATTTTTATAATCCTTAACCACTGTATTCATCGTAGTAGCATAGGACTTATATTGTTCTGGCAAGATAGATGCAGAGTCTTTTTGTGAGTCTACAATAGCTATTGGTGTGCTAGGTGTCCCCTGCAAACCTTCCGCCATAATAGAGGTCGTGCCCATAGCCATTACAGCTAATGTAGCGGCAATAAAACGTAACTTCATAAGACCTCCTATAACATATTCTCCAAGAACGCTTTCGTTCTATCGTTCTGTGGATTATTGAAAATTTGCTCTGGTGTGCCTTCCTCTTGGATGACACCGTCGGCCATGAAGATGACACGGTCAGATACTTCACGAGCAAAGTTCATTTCATGAGTTACGATAATCATCGTCATGTGATCATCAGCCAACTGTTTAATAGTCTTTAGAACCTCACCTGTTAACTCTGGGTCAAGAGCAGATGTTGGTTCATCAAAGAGCATAATTTCTGGATTCATCGCCAATGCACGAGCTATAGCCACACGTTGTTGTTGGCCCCCAGATAAACGGGATGGATACATATCGCGCTTTTCCCATAGGCCAACTTTATTAAGTAATCGCTCTGCAATCGATAAAATCTCATCATCTTTCATGCCTTTTACCATACGCGGTGCGATCATAATATTATCGAGCACGGTCATATGAGGGAATAAATTGAAAGATTGGAACACCATGCCCATCCGTAATAGCAAGTCATGTTGTGTTTCTTGGCTTGCATAGTTTACAGTGCCATTAGCATCAGTACTAGCAAGAACAGTGCCATCTACAGTAATAGAACCACCGTCGATAGTCTCTAATTGACCTAAACAGCGCAAGAATGTAGATTTACCAGACCCAGAAGGACCGATAATAGAAACGATTTCCCCTCTATTCATTTTGAGCGATACATCGCGCAATACAGTTTGATTGTTAAAGCGTTTTTCAATACGCTCCATATTTACAAATGTCATAAGTACCTCTTAAATCGTCGCATTCTTTTATCTAAACATACTAATCATTGAGTATTAGCCCACTATATGAACAATAATTGGATGTAAAATACGACAAGCAACTACAGAATAGATTAATCTTCGTATACAGCAAATCTTCTTTCTAAGTAGTTGAAGATATTTGTCAAAATAAAGGTAAAGATCAAGTAGAACAAAGCTGCCACCAAGAAGGCAGAGATGTCAAAGTCACGTTGTACGATAGATTTTGTAATACGCAAGATATCATTCATAGCCAATACGTATACGAGAGAAGTATCTTTCAACAAGTTAATTGTC
Organism: Veillonella nakazawae; assembly: GCF_013393365.1. Classification (NCBI taxonomy): domain Bacteria; kingdom Bacillati; phylum Bacillota; class Negativicutes; order Veillonellales; family Veillonellaceae; genus Veillonella; species Veillonella nakazawae. The sequence goes on along the minus strand of NZ_AP022321.1, from coordinate 358,260 downwards.
TCATTCGCAAGTGGAGGCAATACGCGTTTAAACATTTGTGGCAAGATGATCTTACGCATCGTTTGGGCATAAGTAAATCCAAGAACCTTTGCCCCTTCGTACTGACCACGAGAGATGGATTGAATACCACCGCGGAAAATTTCACATAAATACGCTGCGTAGTTTAATACGAATGTAAGCACCGCTGCTGTAGCATCATCCATTTGGACAGCACCATCTGTAATGATAGGTAATGCATAATAGACGAATAAAATTTGAAGCATTAGTGGTGTGCCGCGCATCAAATATACGAAAGCTTCAACGATTTTGTCGAGCACTGTAAATTTAGATAAACGTACCAAAGCAAGTAGAATACCACCAGGAATGGATAAGATCCATACAATACAGAATAGCGATACGGTTACCTTCAAACCATCAGCAATGGTTGGGATAATCTGCAATAAATAATCTAACATGGAATACTCCTTCAAAACACGACTAGAGAAGAGGCATCTGGCCTCTTCTCTAGTGTACATTTCGTTCTTTAATTATCTGTTGTACAAACTGACCATAGTACTATTAGTATATCACGAATTGTACTATTTAGCATCGCTCTTATCTAGGTCTGCGCTAGAGCCCAACCATTTTTCAACGATTTTATCAGCAGTACCATCTTTTTTCATTTCAGCTAAGATACCATTGATTTTATCACGCAATGCAGTGTCATCTTTACGGAAGCCAACAGCGAAGTTATCAACACCGTAATCAGTACCTTCTACGATTTTGTATTTACCAGGTTCTTTTGTCATGAGGTAACGAGCGATAACACCATCTGCGATAACTGCATCAACACGTCCAATACCAAGATCCATGAAAGCACTTACAAAATCAGCATAAGATTTAGTTTCTTTCACAGTTTTACCGCTTGGATCGTTTTGCAATGCAGATTCACCAGTACTAGCTTGTTGAACACCTACTACTTTACCTGCAAGATCTGCTTTAGATTTAATGGATTCATCTTCATTACGAACAACGATGTATTGTTTATCCTTCATATACGTGTTGGAGAACAAGATATTTTTCTCACGTTCAGGAGAAACTGTTAAGCCATTCCATAAAGCGTCAATTTTTTTAGATTTCAACTCAGCTTCTTTACTAGACCAGTCGATAGCTTTGAATTCCACATCCATGCCAGCGCGTTTAGCTGCTTCTTTAGCCATATCGATATCAAGACCTACGATTTCGCCTTTATCATCTTTAAAGCCCATTGGAGGGAAGCTATCATCTAAGCCGATAACGATTTTTTTAGGTAATTCTTTATTAGCAGTTTTAGTATCACTACCACAACCCGTTACAAATACCATCATAGATACTGCTGCAAGGCCAACGGCCATCATTTTTTTCCAATTCATAACTATCCTCCACGGTGTATTACACCTTTAACTACTTGCTAATATATGCTGTACAGAACTCATGTCTGTACCCGATGATTGTATTATACTTTAGTTCATTAAAGTTGTAAATAGCTAATTTGATGAATTTTAAGATTTTTTAGTTCTCTCATGGATCATACAGGATTATAGTACTAAATCCTTTGTATATACGCATACATTATGTATCTGAATGCTTATGAATCGCTTCAATCATGGCCATTTTGTCTTTATACCCTACCTGTGCGAGATCTAATGGTATTACATAAATTCCACCATGACCATTCATAGCCTGCAACTCACGCCAACCTTCAGTAAATCCAACTATATGCTCATAATCGACAAAGACAAAATATTCATCGCCATGAAAGAGGCTGTGAAAGTATTCTTTCACAGAAAAAGGCCTTCGCTTTAACACGAGGCCCTTTTCACAGATAAATGCTTGACTTTCACCTAATCTATGAAGGGTCCACAATATTACGAGCAACAACAGATAATACCATATACGCTCAGCCCAATCGGAGGGCATATATTTTACAATTAAGGCGCAAACCAATAGACCGATGATACGACCGGCCCACTGAATTCCACGATGTATTTCTAAGCTCTGTTGTACGGTACCTGATGAAAAGCGTTCCATCGCCTCTTGTTTCGTCATGGCTTACCTCACAAATTGAAAGTCTACTATATGATTTTATTTACGGCACAAGCCCATAGCTTGCTCTACTTTACGATACATTTGACTTGCTTTAGCATGAGCTTTAGCAGCACCTTCATCGAGAATAACATCGAGTTCAGGGCTTGTAATCAACTCATTGTAACGTTGTTGAATTGGCTCAAGAGTTGCTACCAATAGGTCTGCGATATCGGATTTGAAGACGCCATAACCTTTACCAGCATACATTTCTTCGATAGCTTCATAGCTGTCTTTTGTGATAGCACGGTAAATGCCCATCAAGTTAGAAATGCCGGGTTTGTTTTCTTTATCATAACGCACCGCGTTATCAGAGTCAGTTTGAGCGCGTTTCAATTTTTTCACGATCAAGTCTGGTGCATCCAAAAGACGAATTGTAGCATTTTGGTTATCATCAGATTTACTCATTTTCTTAGTTGGCTCTTGTAAGCTCATAACGCGAGCACCACCTTCGCCTACCTTGATATCAGGTACTACGAAAGTTTCGCCAAATCTACGGTTAAAACGCTCTGCCAAATTACGAGTCAACTCAAGATGTTGTTTTTGGTCCTCACCTACTGGAACATAGTTAGTACCATATAACAAAATATCTGCCGCCATCAATGGTGGATACGTAAGCAACGCAGTAGGAATAGAGTCACCTTGCTTTTGAGACTTATCTTTGTACTGTGTCATACGCTCTAATTCGCCAACATAGCTGATAGATTGCATAACCCAACCGAGTTTAACATGCTCAGGCACTTCGGATTGCACAAATAATGTTACCTTTTTAGGATCGAGGCCAACAGCGAGGTATAACGCAGCCAAATTACGAGTATTTTGGAATAACTCTTTTGGATCTTGCGGTACAGTGATCGCATGTTGGTTAACGATGCAATAATAACATTCATCAGTATCTTGATACTCTAAGAAATTACGTAAAGCCCCCAAATAGTTGCCAAGTGTTAATTCCCCACTTGGTTGGATGCCGGAAAATATAACTGCCATAATAGTCTCCCTATATTGAAATAAACCAACAGTGCCGAAGCACTGTTGGTTATATATATTATTCTACGGTTACAGATTTAGCCAAGTTACGTGGTTTATCTACATCTGCGCCGCGTGTAATCGCTGCGTAGTACGCCAATAATTGCAATGGTACAACCGCAAGGATTGGAGCGATGAATTTATTTGCACGAGGCACATAGATTGTATGGTCTACGTGTTTAGATAATTCTTCGTCACCTTTCATACCAATACCGATTACAACAGCTTCACGAGCTTTTACTTCACGGATGTTGCTGATCATCTTATCGTACACATCTTCTTGTGTAGCCAATGCGATAACAGGTACGCCTTCTTCAATAAGCGCCAATGTACCATGTTTTAACTCGCCACCAGCATATGCTTCAGCATGGATGTAAGAAATTTCTTTCAATTTCAAAGCACCTTCCATCGCTACTGCGTAGTCGATAGCACGGCCCAAGAAGAACGCATCAGATTTGAAGCCATAATGTTTTGCAAAGGCTTTCATATCTTCGTCTACTTCAAAGATTTCATGAATCAATGTAGGCAAGCTTTTAACACCGCAAAGGATTTCTCCGCCTAAAGCCGGATCCATTTTACCATTTAATTGGCCAAGATATACAGCAAACAACAAGCCTGCTACTAATTGAGTAGTATACGCTTTTGTAGACGCTACAGAGATTTCAGGACCTGCCCATGTGTACACAGTGTTATCTGCTTCACGGGAAATACTGGAACCTACTACGTTTGTAATTGCCAAGGATTTAGCGCCATGACGTTTAGCCTCTTTCAAAGCAGCCAATGTATCGGATGTTTCACCAGATTGACTGATAACGATACATAATGTTTTATCATCAGTCAACGGATTGCTATAACGATACTCAGATGCAATTTCCACACTTACTGGAATGCGCGCCAAGTTTTCAATATATTGTTTTGTTACAAGACCTGCATGGTATGCTGTACCACATGCAACAATGAGGATTTTGTTGAAAGCTGTTACATCGTCAGCTGTCCAGTTCAATTCCTCAAAGTGTACAGTTTTACCATCTTCGGAGATGTGTGTACCAAATGTATCGCGAACTGCTTTAGGTTGGTCATGAATTTCTTTCAACATGAAGTGTTCATAACCACCTTTTTCAGCAGCCTCTGCATTCCAGCTTACGTGGAATACTTCTTTATCGATAGCATTACCTTCACGGTCAAATACGGATACATTATCACGAGTTACGATAGCTAATTCACCATCGCTCAAGATGTATGTATCACGTGTGTAGTTAATGATTGCTGGAATATCGGAGGCAACGAAGTTTTCCCCTTTGCCAAGACCGATAACCAATGGATTTTCTTTTTTAGTACAAATGATTTTGTCTGGCTCATCAGCACAAATGATTTCAAGAGCATACGCACCGTCAACACGAGCGAGCATGCGGCGTACAGTACTTACGAAATCGCCATCGTACATATCCTCTAATAAATGAGCTACTACTTCTGTATCAGTTTCAGATTTGAAATGGTACCCTTTTTCGATGAGCTCTTCTTTTAAAGGCATGTAGTTTTCAATGATACCGTTGTGAACAACAGCAAATTTACCATCTTCAGATGCATGAGGATGGGCGTTCATATCGGATGGACGACCATGAGTAGCCCAACGCGTATGACCAATACCTACAGTCCCTTCATTAGGATCTGCTTTTACAATCGCCTCAAGATTAGCTAGGCGGCCAACCTTTTTTTGAATTTTAATTACATTTTCAGGGCCAATAACAGCAATACCTGCAGAGTCATAACCACGGTATTCTAATTTCGCCATACCGTCCAATAAGAAATCAGATGCTTGATTAAAGCCAATGTATCCTACGATACCGCACATAAGTATATCCTCCTATAACTGGGGGTATTTCTAGCCCCAGCCAAAAACTAAGGCTAATTAATGTTCTAGATTAATGTTCTAGATTAATGTTTCAATTATGTATTAATTATTACTTTAATACAATTCATTCAGATACACTTTGTCTCCATTGTTACCAATGGGCTTTTTAGTATCTGTTACGACATGAATGTGCCGGAAGAGCATCCGCTGATTATTCGATCACTCTTCACCTCGTCTACCCTAACGACTGCCTTCGCGGGTACTTGCGCTATTCGCTCTTACGAATTGTGAAACTCCTTTCTATAAGATACGGCAGATCTTTAAAGTATACATCGTATACCAATCTATATTATACGTGATAATGAATGGTGAAAGCAAGACATCCTTATCGACATATCTAAAAATCACGATTAGTATTTCTTTATAAATCCCATGTGTCATTCATACTATTTTCACAGATAATTACTATACTTCTTACAATCTTAATTTTACACAATTCGATTTTATCGCGCAATAAATATTTGGAGGTTATTATATATGACACATTCACGTAATTATAGAACTTTAAGACGTCTCATCCTGCCTGCTTTAGCGGGCGGTGCCCTTGCAGCACTAGCCTTTGCCCCTACATTTGGGGCAGAACCAGTACAAACTAATGTTCCTACCCAAAGCATATCAGCGCCTAAAGGCGATGCACCTAAAGCTGATGTGCCTAAAACCGATGTACCTAAGGCTGATGTGCCTAGACCTGATGATGTAAAGACAGGCGAAATTAATGAACCAACGCCTCATAAGGAAGCTAATCCTAGTACTTTCACAGGTACATCTGTTATTAATGAAAGCAAAACATTCGAACACCAACGATTTGATAATACTACAAGCGACCAAAATTCTTTCATCGGCAAAAACAAAGCGACAATCACCATTAATAGTAGTGTATTTGATAAAACAGGCAACACCACTAATGATGACAACAGTAATTTCCACGGACAAAACGCAGTAGTGCTCGGCATCGAAGGCAGCCAAACAAGCATTAAGGATAGTAACATCACCTCTAATAGCATTGGATCTAATGCAGTATTTGCCACTGGTGAAGTCTCTGTGATCAACGTAGAAAATACTAACATCCACACAAAAGGCGACTCTTCTCGTGGTCTAGATGCAACCTATAAAGGCACTGTAAACGGTAAAAACCTAACTATCACTACTGAAGGTGCTCACTCCGCAACCCTTGCTACAGACCGTGGTGAAGGCACTATTACTGCAGAAGCAGCTAAGCTTACAACCTCTGGCACAGGCAGTCCTGTTATCTACTCCACTGGCAATATTACAGCTAACAATGTGAACGGCGTGGCCAACAAGAGTGAAATTGGTGTTGTAGAAGGTAAAAACTCTATTACCCTTACGAACTCTAATGTAACAGGCTACCACGATAATGGCTTTATGCTTTACCAAAGTTTCTCCGGTGATGCTGAAAGCGGTATTGCTCGTTTAAAAGCGGAAAATAACACACTCACAACTCATGGTACAGGTGCGTTCATCTATGTAAACAACACCACTGCTGAAGCAGACCTTACAGGCAACACAATCTTAATGCCAAACACTACTACACTGGTGAAAGCTGCGGCAGACTCCCGCTGGGGCAAAGACGGTGAAAACGGCGGGCACCTCACACTCCGCGCATCTAACCAAGAACTTAGCGGTAACATCGTAGCCGACTCCATCAGCACTGTCGCACTAGACATGACTAATGGATCTAGCCTTGTAGGCGCTGTAAACACAGATAACACAGCTAAAGAAATTACACTGAAACTCAGCAAAGACTCCACATGGACACTTACTGGTGATAGCTATGTAAAATCTTTAACTAACGAAGACACAACAGGCAGTAACATTCACTTGAATGGATATAAACTTGTTGTAGCTGATAAATAATTACAACTGAATTAAATAAACAGATACTTGTTTATTCATCCAGCCAAACAAAAAGAAAGCATAAGATACGCTAAATCTCATGCTTTCTTTTATTTATGGAGACTCTAAACTGCGGGTTCAAGATTCTCTAAAATATTAATCATTTTATCAGCTTGTTCTTCTTCTGTTGGCAAAATAATTACTTTACGCTTAGTAACAATCTCATTAACTATAGGTTCCATAAACTTATAAGCAAATGCAGCTCTATCAGACTCAGCATACATATCCTTGAGTAAACTGCTATCGATTATACCATGTAAGGAATCAGCTAACGCTTTACATTCCGCTTCATTTAATAAATAATCAGTTGCTAAATCTTTAAATACATTCTCAATAATTGCTATCATTTCTTTAGCATCATCTTCTATTATAATATCCGTTATGCTAGAACTAACTTTATTAGCTGTACTGCCACCAACAAAAGACCCCAATAAACCACCAACTAAACTACCTATTGCAGTCCCAACTCCAGGCACTACAGACCCAATAGCCGCTCCTGCTGCTGCACCACCACTCCATCCAGCAACACCACCAGCAACAGACGCACTGGTATTCACAAGATTTTTAACTAATTGAGCCCCCGAGATACGCCCACGGAAAATATTTACAACATCTACACTAGAAAGAACAACAACGGAAGCAACGCCAGTAACAATATTATTACCCAACATTTTTTGTGCGCTCTTCATTGCAGCAGCACCATAAATATTACTTCCACTTCTAAAAGCATTTACTAAATGTGCCGATGCTTTTGGCCCAATGAAATCAATTATACTCTGTGACATCCCATAAGCTAAAGAATATCCACCTGCTTTTACAATTTGACCTGCTAATACAGCAGTAACAAAACTCTTTGCCCCAACATCTAACCCACTAAGCAAAGCTTGTTCTAAAGCTTCATCAACATCTTTCCCATCCCAAACAGATACCGCAAAAGTGATTGCAGATGTTATACAAAGTGTTTGCGCTGCTATAATACTACCATTAATCGCATCATATTTTAATGAATCTACCGTACCAGCTTTTGCTATATTTTTAGCTTGTTCATATGTATAGTGACCTTTTCGAACTATATTTGACGCCTCTTTTGGATCAGTTACACCTGGTACTTGTCCATTTTTAATCCGATCTTGCATTGCTTGTATCGCACTCTCATATTGATCGGAAGGCACTTCGATTTGCATTGGTTTTCCTTCTGCATCAAAGTATCTAAACGTCTTATTTTCAAAACACTCAGCTATGCTTTTCGATGCGCTACTACAATACTTAGTTTGTATATATTGATTATCGACTAACCGATCTGCACCATTTTTTAGATTATCATCACCTACAATTTTTGCATTCTTACCAGAAATCACATCATACTGATGATTAGCTCGCTCGGCAGCAAAACCATGTCCACGAGATGCATTAAATTTCACTTCCCCATAAAGCGTAGAAGCATTACTCACATTTCCAAATATCATCCCTGGTATTTCACTATTTTCAATATTATTAGAAGTATTTTTTCTGATAGACTTTCTTTTATATGTCTTTTTTTTAGTCATCTTCTATCCTTTTTTAGCTATAAAACGAATATCTAATAGTTACTACTATCCATTTTTCTATATGCTGCAATGAGAATGGTACAAGGAATAATAACTCTATACGCTGGTCCCGCTATATCATAAATAGTCCATAACGCAGTCAAAATAATTCCTATCGGACCAACTAAAACCGACAATCCTCTAGTAATACCCGCATTTACAGCTAAACTCAATCCCCGTCCTAAAATTGCTTTAGCAATGGCATTAACAATAATTAATGTGATTTTATATGATGCAAATCCACCGGCTCTAAACACTTGAATTAACATAGATGATGTTATCCCACCAATTGAGTTAAAATCAATATTATCAATATCATCCTTCAAATCCGATAATAGTGCAATTCGTTCAGATTGAGATAATTTTTCCCACATGTCCTTTATTATAGATTCTAATAGTAATTCTTCCATAACCTCTACCGAATCAGAAGAATGGAAATCAACCTTACATTGTTTCAATACTTTTTCTAGGATTTCTCTATAAGTATTTGGACCAGAAAAAATACTAGTAATGGTATTACTACCAAAATCTCGATATTCTTTTTCAATTCTATGCCAATATTTAGAATAGTTTTTTCCATATTCCTTATAATCTTCTGATGCAGATAATGTCTCTGTAATTCCACCCTTTTCAATTAGCGTATCAACAAATACTTGTAATTGTTCCTCAGGTATTTGGGCCATAAATTCAAGATTTCGATCCATAAGAGCTCCTTTTACTTTAACAATCGGTTCTCTCTTAATAGTTCATGAATAATTCATGATTTACTCATGAATTAATTATAATTTACATTAATATCTTAGTCAATGTCCACCTATTTAAATGAGTCAATTCTTCCACATGCCTAAACTATAGATTTAATCTCAACTACGCTAAATTATATAGAGAACATACTACTTCATATTAAAATTATAGACTAATGATGATAAAACTCAGCAAAGACTCCACATAGACACTTACCGGCGACAGCTATGTAAAATCCTTAACTAACGAAGACACTACAGGCACTAATATTCATTCGAATGGGTATAAACTCACGGTGAGTAATAAATAATATAAACAACAGAAAAGGCAACGTCAATTGATATGTACCCATTTTCCTGGACACATATTATTTACTAGCCTAAACACATGGATGCTTCCCTGTATTTCACAGGGGGCATCCATTTTGTTTTTGCTTGAATCCTTTTGTTATTGTAATAGTTAATGTATTCTTCTATCGCTGCTGCAAAAGCATTAAAAGATGAATATTCTCTCTCAAAACCATAATATATTTCCGTTTTCAATCTACCAAAAAAGGTTTCCATCACAGAGTTATCATAACAATTTCCTTTTCGAGACATAGATTGAATAATACCATGTTCTTTAAGTGTTCTCCTAAAGTACTTATGTTGGTATTGCCATCCTTGATCAGAATGGAGGATTAATCCTGAAAGATTAGTAAACTTCTTAAATGCCTTATCTAACATACGAGAAATTTGTTCTAAGGTAGGACTTAATGCTAAGTCATAAGCAACAATCTCATTCGTATTCATATCTAAAATAGGCGACAAATAGCATTTTCCCCATGAGAAATTAAATTGAGACACATCAGTAGTCCATTTTTGTAATGGTGCAGTTGTACTAAAATCTCTATTGACGATATTTTCTGCTACCTTACCGACTTTCCCTTTGTAAGAGTGGTACTTTTCTTTCGGTCGCTTTCCTGCGAGCCCCATAATATGCATAAGTCTTTGCACTCGTTTATGATTGACTACAAAGCCTCGATTAAGAAGCTCTTGATATACACGGCGTACACCATACCGACCTTTATGTTCTGTAAAAATCTTTTGAATTTCATCTTTTAGCTCTGTATTTCTTTTATCTACAAGATCTACTTTAGTAAGTTCAAAATAATAGGTAGATTTGGACATTGGCATAGCTTTCAAAAGATACTTTAGTTGATAGCCTTGTTGGCGGAGCATTTTGATGATCGCTGCTTTTTCGCCTTGAGTCGCGCAGCCTCTTTTTCTTCTCTCAAGGCAATCTCTTTTTTTATGACTTCATTTTCAGCTTTAATATAAGCATTTTCAGCTCGTAAGCGAACTAGTTCCTCATATTCACTTTCTTTGAGCTTTCGAGGTGAGATAGTCTTAGGTACTTTCATTTTGCAATCCTTTGGTGGTCGTCCTTTAGGTTTATTTATAAGACCATTGTATCCCAAAGTTTTGTATTTATGAACCCATTGATACAGCTGTCCAGTATTAATTCCAGCCATAACAGATACAGAACGTATGGATTTTCCAAATAATACTTGGCATACTAATTCATATTTCTTCTCTGGAGACCAACGTTGATTATCTATACGATGCTTATTGATTTCTGGACCATTAAACATTTCTTGTTTAGCCCATTTTCTTATTTGATCATGAAAAGTATGCGGCAATACTCCGGTTGGTGTCTCTGGCCATTCACCTTGATGAAATAATTCAATTGCTTTTCTTTTAAATTCATAACTATATCTCATGAAAATACCCCCTTTACTGGTTGTCCAGTAAAGGGGGTACATATCAAATTGACGTTGCCTTTTTACATAATTATTTTACTTATAAAAAACTATGACACTTACTAGGATATTTAATATTAAAAGTGCAGCTAAAATATAAAAACTATTCTTCGATGCTTTAGAAGTAATAATATTATTAACACTTAAACTCTGTGTTGAAAATAATTCTTGATGTCTATTCAATTCGTCTTTTAGCTCAAGAATCATAGATTTATTTAGCTCACTATGAGCTTTATTAGAATTGTTTTCTTCAATTAATGATGACAATTCTTCTTGATACTTAGTTAGACTATTTTGAATACCAAGAATTATAGATTTATTACGCTCATGACTTTCTTTATTCGCATTATTCTTTTCAATTAATGATGATAGTAGCTCCTGGCACTTATTTAAATTATTTTCTAACTCATGAATCATGGACCTATTTTTCTCATTACTAGATTTATTAGCATTGTCCTCTTCAATCAATAATGCAATTCGCGCTTGATACTTATCTAAATCATCTTTCAAGCCTAGAATCATAGATCTATTATTCTCAATACCAACCTTATTAGCGTTATTTTGATCAGCTATTTTAGAATCTAACTCATCTAATATATTTTTACAATTAGCTTCATTTAAATCAACCTGACAAAGTATTTTCTCAGTACGTTCAATATTGTTTTCTAATAGTGCTCTACAATCTAAAAGTTGTTGAATTACCCCCTCAGTCTTTTGATCTAATATATTTTTATCAGTATCTAATACTATCAAACTATCATTTATATCTTTTTGGCTTTTCTTTAGAATTTTAACCTCGTCTTTTAATCTAGCTAGCTTTTTTTGTAAGTCTTCTTGCTCTTTTAATTGGGTTACAACACGGACTAACTCATTTCTGGCTAAGTTAGAAATTTCCTTTTCAGATGCACCTTTTAACCTTAACTCAATTTCTCTAACCAAACTTCTATTAGTAGCAATATTAGATATCCCTAAACGAAATAAACTATATGAAATATTAGTTAATCGTTTTTGATATTCGAATGTTTTTTTATGTGCATCACTAGACTCTTCCAACGCCTTAGCAGTAATAATTACAGCATTTTGTAATTTTTTTATGGCTTTATCTTTGTCTAGACTTTTCCAAATAAGACCACTCTTTATTCCGTTCTTTACATTATTTGCTTCTTTGACAGCGGTCTCAGCAGCTTCTTCGGCCTCAATAATATGTTTTTCTAAATCATTTAATGCATCTATCCTTGTAGTAATTAAATCCGATAGCGATTCTTCAGTATATTCTGGAGTATCAATGTTTACCATTTGATCTGTACCAGGTTCAACCTCATGAACTTCAGCTGTAATATCAATTGTTTCTACTTCGCTCATTTTCATTGATTATCCTTATTCTAAAATCTCTAATAATTGTGCTGTTAAACCCGGATTACTATGATCTATCAGTTGTGAATATCCAGAAATATTATTCATCGAAGTATTTATTAATTCCCACTGATTTCTATAATATCCTTCAATTTCAACTGCTTTATTTTCCAACGCACTAATTGCTTTCTCAACAGACTTTGCCTCTATAAACACATCTGCTTGTTTATAGAGTACAATTGCATTTAAGTTATATAAATACTCCATCTGTTTCTCTAAAAAACTAGTTTTTGTTGATTCTAATTCTAACCCCATTTTAACATCCGAATAACAAGCTATCGCAAAGCGACCTATACCAATAAAATTAACTCGTAATATAAAACTTTCCCAAAACGCAGGATTTATTGTCCCACCAGTCTTGATGGCACTTCTAACTCCCGCATCTAACAGATCAACTGCGGTAAATGTTCCTGTCGCAATGGTTAACATTCTATTAATTGACCTATTGTTATAGGGAATTATTTTTTTCCAATTCAATTCACGTATAGAGTCATGCTGTTTTAACTCATTGTATAGTCGACGTATAAAATATGAACCTCTAACTATTACTTCATTAATTATTACTGGTACTGCTTGTCGACCAAGTTCATGTAAAACTGCTAATTCTCCTCTTAAATCAAATCTATCTTTTGTGTATATTTTATGTAGTAATTTTGATAAATTGGTATTTTTTATTAAAGGTAATCCTGAAATTTCTTTTAACATAGAAACTATTGGTCCAGGTATACCCATTCCAGCCCCACTAGTCTTATTACTACCAGACATATCACTAATGAGATGGAAAAACCAATTTATCGTTCCAGCATAAAATTTATGAACGATATCGTGGCCTATAAGTTCTCCATCATCAGTTATTGTGATAGGTATAAATTCTCCCTCAGAATTACTATAATATGCTTTTTTTGTAAATTGTGTAAGAATAGAGAAAAATAAGCCAACTATTGTGGGATGATGTGCTAAATCATCTAAATGATGACTTTTAGGAGTTATGCCTACCCCTTTTCCTTTCCAACTATTATCACTTGGAATTTTAAAATTATCCTCTAAATACTTTATAGCACCATTTAGCCGATCCCCTTTATATCCTTGACTCTTCGCAACCTTCATAACAGTGTCGTTGACTTTCCTATTACTCCAAGCTTTGCCTCTCTCATACGAAAACTCTCCTACCCACAAACTATCAATTATGGCCGCTATAACACCACTACTGACTGCAATAATATAATCAATATTATCACTATTATTACTCAATCTTTCAATTTCAGATTTATACTCATCAAGCTTATGTAACAACACTTCTTGTTGTATCTCTAATTTATTTAAGGAGGTTATTATTCTATCTCTGCGTTCAACATCCTCAGGTAAAATATCAAATAAATCTATTCTTGTGAATTCTATTTTTAAATCATCATCTCGAATCAGTAGTGATTTATCCATATGCTGCCCCCTATATATGTATGATAGACTCGAGTAACATATCCCAATAACAGATATCACTCTCTTTATCAATATTAATATCTCGCTCACTCAAAATTCATATTATTTTCATGATAATTAGATGAGTCAATTATAAATCTGTCTTTAACCCCCGTCAATTAAACAATAATAAGAATTATGTTATCTTTGTTTAAACCAATATGAATACTCCTTAATTTAATATCACTTATAACTGGATATATAGTGTATAAATATCGGCTTACTAGTGACGAATCCATTCGGCAGTCATCTAAAACACATACAAAGAAAATGCCCACCTATATATGTTCCTGCAGCGACTTTACGTAGGACGGAGCAAAGGGACATATATTGGTGGGCATACGCCTATATAAATTTGTAGAATGGATTCAAACGGAGCAGATATTAATTAGCAGCGAGGCCTTGTTCTCTACCGATAATATCAGCAATTTCTTGGCATAGTGCTTGTAGTTCTTCTTGGTTAGGACCTTCTGCCATTACGCGAATGAGTGGTTCTGTACCAGATGCACGAACTAGAACGCGGCCTTCATCACCAAGTTCACCTTCTGCTGTCACAATAGCTGCTTTGATAATATCATTGTCTTCCCAACCTGTTTTTGTAGCAACACGAACGTTGATAAGAACTTGAGGATACTTAGTCATAATGCCAGCTAACTCAGAAAGTGGTTGGTTTTTCTCTTTCATAAGAGCCGCCACTTGAACAGCTGTTAACATGCCATCACCAGTTGTATTGTGATCTAAGAAGATTACGTGACCAGATTGCTCACCACCAACGGAGAGGTCATGTTCACGCATGTATTCCAAAACATAACGGTCACCAACAGCAGTAGAAACTGTTTTCATTCCTAGTTCTTCTGCTGCTTTATGGAACCCAATATTACTCATAACAGTACCAACTACAGTATCATCTTTGAGTTTGCCTTCTTCTTTCAATTTAAGAGCACACAATAGCATGATTTGGTCACCATCGAGAACTTGACCTTTTTCGTCTACCAATAAGCAACGGTCCGCATCACCATCGTTAGCGATACCAAGGTCTGCATTGTGTTGTTGTACAGCCACTTGTAAGCCTTCAATATGTGTAGAACCACAGTGATCATTGATATTCAAGCCATCTGGATTTACGTTGATGTTGATTACTTTAGCGCCAAGACCAGATAAAATTTCAGGACCTACGCTAGATGCAGCACCGTTCGCACCATCATATACGATAGTCAAACCGTCTAAAGATGTATCAATTGTGTGGCGAACAAAGTGAGCGTAGAGATGAGCTAAATTGCTATTGTACTCAATGGTACCAATGCCATCACCCGTAGGACGTGGTAATTCATTATCTGCACTTTGACGAACATATTGTTCTAATTGATCTTCTACTTCATCTGGCAATTTATAGCCATTGCCATCAAAGAATTTAATACCATTATCTGGATATGGATTGTGAGATGCAGAAATAACAGCACCTGCATCAAAGCCTTGTTGACGTACAAGGTAAGCTACTGCTGGAGTCGGTATAACACCGGCAATTACAACATTGCCGCCAACAGAGCAAATACCGGATGCTAACGCACTTTCAAGCATAGAGCCAGAAATACGCGTATCACGACCAATCAAGAATGTAGGATGGTCTTTTTCTTTACCAAAATATGTAGCCGCTGCACGGCCTAAATGATAGGCTAATTCAGGTGTTAAAAATTCATTAACAACACCACGTACACCATCTGTACCAAATAAACGAGCCATAATTATCCTCCTCTAGGGATTGTGAAAATCACAAGTCCTTATATATTCACTGTTGTGTATTATATCACAATATATACACTACACATATATATCCTATACAGATATAGTATTTTACAGTACCAAAATGAACCTATACTGTAGTTTACTTTACAATACATTCTACTACTAACTAGTTAGGTTTTGCATATTTTGCCATGCATATAATGGCAGTTTCTGCCCCATCAAGGGCTGCACTCATAATACCACCAGCGTAGCCAGCACCTTCCCCCATCGGGTAGAACCCACCTACAGTTGGAGAAACGCGTTCTTCATTACGCCCCATGCGAAGCGGTGCAGAGGTACGAGTTTCAACACCTGTCATGCATACCGCAGGATCATCGAATCCATGAATACGTCGTCCCCAATACGGCAACGCCCGTTCTAATACGGATGTAACGAAAGTCGGTAAGCAATCATGTAAATCGCAGTTCACTACGCCCGGTTCATAGCTATATGTGCTATCTTGTACACCTGTTGCTTGTGAAAGCCCCAAAAACTGACCTACGGTCTGAGCTGGTGCATGGAAGTTAGAGCCACCTAATTCATAAGCTTTACGCTCCCATTCACGTTGAAATGCTACACCATCCAGAGGATGATTACCAAAGTCATCGGGACCTACGTTAACTACGATAGCACTATTCGCAACACCGCTATCACGAGCATATAAACTCATACCATTAACAACAACGCCACCATTTTCGGACGCAGATGCTACAACTTGACCGCCTGGGCACATACAGAAGCTATACGCTGTACGGCCTGTTTCTTTATCATGGTACACAAGAGAATATTCCGCTGCACCAAGACCCAAGCTAGATGGTTCTACACCATATTGAGACTCGTCAATGACAGCCTGATCATGTTCAATACGAACACCGATGGCAAATGGTTTTGCTGTCATTTCTACATTACGTTTATGTAACATTTCGTACGTATCGCGTGCACTATGACCTACACCAGAAAGAACAACCGTCGTATCAATGCGTTCGTTATCGTTAACTTCAACACCTACGATATGGTCATTTTCAATAAATAAATCGGTAATCTTAGCACCAAAGCGAACTTCACCACCCCATTCGATGATGCGTTCACGCATAGCTTTTACCATGGTACGCAACTTATCTGTACCTACATGAGGTTTATGTTTATACAAGATTTCTTCTGGAGCGCCGAACTCTACAAAATATTTGGAGATTTCATGCAATCTTGGATGTGTAACGCGGGTTGTCAGTTTACCATCAGAGAAGGTACCTGCACCACCCTCGCCAAATTGTACGTTAGATTCAGGCTTGAATACGCCCTCCTTCCAAAATGTTTCTACATCTTGGCTACGAGTATCAACGTCTTGACCTCGTTCAAGAACGATTGGACGGTACCCTTCACGAGCTAAATAAAAGGCAGCTAGCATTCCAGCTGGACCAAAGCCCATCACTACAGGGCGATGTGCTAAAAGCACATTACCATAAACAATAGGTTCTGGATCCTCTGGAGTAAATACAGATACATCCTTTTGTTTACCTAGTTTTTTCATGATTTGAGCTTCCTTATGAACCTCAACAAACAAGGTATACACAAATACAATATTCGGTTTTTTACGAGCATCTACAGCGCGTCGTACAACGTGAATCGTTTCAATGGCGCCTCGCAATTGAGGATATTTCTTTTCTACAATATCCTTTATATCCAACTTGACCGTAACAGCCACGCGGAGATTTATTATTCTAATCATATCTTTCCTTATTTAAGCTATCCTTTTAGGTTAGCAAATTTCTTTCTTATTTGACCTAAATCCTTCAAATTTAACCTACTAGAAATTGGTCATACAATACTATTATACAATATTACTGTAAAAGCTAATACATAATAAACAGAGTATCCCCATAAAGCATTAAAATAGACCCTAATAGAGTTTAATCTTATCCTCTATTAGGGTCTTATTTTTAATTTAGGTTTTTAGTAATAACAATTTTAGAAATTACTATTACCTCTTTAATCTCATAAACTACGTAGTTTTCTTTTGTATATCTACCTTAACATGTACTGTAGTAACATTACTATTGACACCACTCGGTAATACTAAGTTGTAATTACCTTGAATGCCCTTCGTTACACCGGTAAGATCAATTGGTTCTGTTTGAATTTCTGAAACAGAATCAATCATTTCTTCTCGACCAGTCACAGTTAATTGAGTTGGTGTAACGGATATAGACTTAACTTCATACCCATCAGCTACCGTTCCCGCAGTTGGTACTGTAATAGGAACCGCTTTATCTTTACGCAATAAGTTTAGTTCATATTGAGCTTGACCTTGGCTCGGATTGATGTGTACATCTAATACATTACCAGATATATCCCAGGCTTCTAACGTACTAACAGAACTAAAGTTCTTGGTTTGACCAGCGATATTGACCTTCATAACAACCTTATTTACAGCGTTAACAAGCTGTTTACGTCCAGATACAGTTACTTCTTTCGGTACAATAGTGACTGACTTGAGAGCAACATCGTCGGAGAACTTGCCAATTGGAACAATTTCAACCGGTATTTTCCGCTCTGCATATTCGTCTACATTAATTGTTACAGTATCAGGCTTAACCTCCACAAGGCTCATCCCCGCTGGAGGGGTAAATCCAATGGTTACATTATTTTGACCTGGTTTTACACCAGATGCATCAATATATGCACGAAGATTATCTGCCTTTATAGCCATAATCGTATCGCGAGGGCCCGAAAGGACAATGCGTGCTACATCAGGTGCATCTTCTATAATATAATGGGAATCAAGATTTTGGACTTGAACAGGTACTGTATAGGTTACCTCCATCACAGGGTTCTGATCTCGCATGATAAAGAACCACATGACGATAGCGGCTAGCAATGATAACAACTTAGCTGGCCAATTGCGTTTCAAATGTATCATCATTTTTTTGCCCCCCATTTCCACATACCAGTAATGGTTTGACGAGGGCGTTCCATAAATGTACGCAACGCTTCTTTAATTTGATCTTCCGGTAAATGGCGATAGATATGACCGCCATAGGTGTAGGAAATTGTCCCCGTTTCCTCACTGACCACAACAACGACAGCATCAGTTTGTTCAGACAAACCGATGGCTGCACGGTGACGTGTACCAAGTTCAGTACTCAATGTACGATCCTCAGTTAGTGGCAACAAACACCCTGCTGCACGAATACGTCCATCGCGGATAATCAGCGCCCCATCATGAAGTGGTGTACTAGGAACGAAAATATTTTTAATTAGTTCACGGCTCAACACAGCATCAATTAAAATGCCTGTATCAACAAAGTCATTGAGGCCCACTTCACGTTCAAAAACGATAAGTGCCCCAGTATGCTCACGAGACATAACGCGGGCCGCCGCCATCACTTCATTGATAGTCATATCCATTTCCTCTTCGTTGACATTCTGTGCCTTACTGAAAATTCGACCACGGCCCAATTGTTCTAAAGCACGACGCAATTCCGGTTGGAATACTACAGGTAATGCGAAGAGAAGAACGGTCATACTTTGTTGCAAAATCCAATTGATAACATATAGATTCAGCAAATGACTCAATAAATTTAGAATTGCTAGTATAACAAGGCCCTTCAAAAGAGAAACGGCCCGTGTATCTTTAAGCAATTTATATAAGTAATAAATACCTACGGCAACGATTAAGATATCAGCAATATCAAGAAGCCTAAAGGTATGTATAAGTGCGTCAATATGCATAAAAATAGCTCCTTATACAAAATAATAAGGTACAACCAACTACTTGGCTGTACCTTATATTTTAACTCATTTTAGAAGCACTGTAAATTTATAAACAATTATAAGATATGATTTTTCTATAGTTATAGACTTAAATATTTTGTGTTTCAATCCACACATCCATCTGTCCGCCACACACCATACCTTCTTTTACAGCTACATCGTCATCTAAAAGAACTTCGATACGACGATGTGCTTCTTTTTTATTCAAGGAATCAACAGCACTTAGGCGAATTTCATTTTCAGCACGACCACCACCGATAGTACCAAAGATAGATCCATCTGGGAATACTACCATAGATGTGCCAGCCTTACGCGGTGTAGAACCACGGGTAAATAAAATAGTAGCTACAGCTAGTGTTTCATTTTTACGAGCACTTAAATATTCAATAAACTCACGATTCATGGCTCACTCTACCTTTCCGCAATGAGCCGCCTTTTTTACCACGCACCACTGCCAAATATTCACTAACGATAGATAATGCAATCTCCTCAGGGGTTTGTGCACCTAAGTCTAGACCAATTGGTGCATATACCATATCTAATTCTTCTTGTGTCCAACCTTGTTCACGCAATACTTCAAATGCATAATGAATACGCTTTTGACTGCCCATAACACCCATATAAGTTGGCAAATAATCGCGCAATTGTTCTAAGCATACATTATCATACTCATGAGCACGAGTAACAATGATAAACCCATTATATTCATCAAGAGGTAGATCATTTTTAAAGTTTTCTAACGGCAAGCATTTACGAGTTACTCGTTCGTCAAAGAATTCAGGAACTACATATTCTGGGCGGTCATCTACAACGGTTACACGACACCCGATAAATAATAATAAATCGGTAATAGCACGGCTCACATGACCAGCACCCAATACGAGAACAGATGGATCGTTTTCTACAGGTTGTACGAAACATTCTGCTTCGCCTACCATACATAAAGAATTAATCTTTGCTTTATCTACCATAAATCCTTCGATTGGTGTACCATACAAAACACTACCATCTTCAGCATAAATTGTCTTATCCCCTTGACGAGGGCCAGACAATACAGTAACCATCAGCGTAGTTTCTGTAATCTGAAGACGGTCTTTCATCACATCATAGATCGTTTCCATCTTGATTCCTTTCATACTCCCATGCAGTAACAGCTTCTAAAACACCGCCACCAACGGCAAGGGATTTATCTGAAATACTATAACAATGAGCTTCTTCACAACGAGCATCTACATCGGCCAATTTAAAATGGTCGGATACGATGAGTCCGCTCTTAAGAATACCTCTAAGAATACCTGTAATTTTTGCCCGCACTGGCTCTTTATCTACATAACCAATGACTTCATTAGCTTGTACAGAATCGCCAATATGGCGCTTAGCTGTAAACAGACCAGCCTTTTGTGAGTGAATAACACGTTCATGAGTATAACCACCTACATTACCGGGAATCCCCGTATTAGGCTGCGCTGGACCATCATAGATACAACGACCTAAGTAATGACCGCGCATGGTTTCAATAACAACATCCACATCATGCCCTGCAGTAAATCCAGGCCCCACACCAATGACGAGATCTGCATCATCACGTTTGGTACCAAGATTCTTTTTACTTAAAATAGCATCTACCACAATAGCTGGCTTCAATGTATCAAGTAGCTCTTCATACGAACTAGTCACAACAGGAATAACACCTTGTGCCAACGTATCCGTAACTTCACTAAGGGCTACATGACGTGCTACAAAGCGTTCCAAAATCATTTCTCCGCGATGTACAGCATTGCCATAACATACTTCACGGCGAATCATGGTAGGAATGGCGATTTCGTTAATCACCACAGGATAGCCTGCACGTTTCAATCTATATACAGCGCCAGAAGCGATGTCTCCGCCTCCGCGCATAAGGACTAATGGTTTCATAATGCCTCACTTTCACGTTGTTTCAAACGCTCAAAATCATCGGGTGTGTCAATATCATATCCAACATCGTCACGAATCCACAATTTGATAACATGGTCTTTACCACTACCGCGAATGATAGTTTTGCCACCTTGATCCCCTTGGATATGTTGCAATGATTCAAACCAATGTGAACCAAATAAAACAGGATTTCCCGACTGATAATTCGCCCCATAATGCGGGACGACGATAGTTTTCGAATGAAAGTTATCACTAAATGCACTAATAATCTGATGTACAACATTCCCAGTCAATAGTGGTTGATCCCCTACAGAACAAAGAATGCCGTCTAGCGGTATCGGTGAGTTTTCTACCAAATGACGTACTCCTATTGCTATGGACAGGCCTTGTCCACGATTAGGATGTTCATTCTGAACCACTTCAAACCCATAGCTCGTAACTATAGGTTCTAATCTTTCATGATCATCACCAGTAACCGCTACAAAAGGTAGTTTACAGGATTCAGTAAGTTCTACCGAATCATTCCATCCACAATGAAGAGCCCCACAGACCGCATCTAAAACAGTTTTACCACGCCAAGGCAAAAGTTGCTTATTACATCCCATGCGCTTGGATTGACCTCCTACGAGGAGGACAATGCCAATATGCAAAGGACGACGGTCTATGGGGTCTCTCATGGGACTGAAAGCGGTATTAGATTTTGCTTTCACATAAGACATGAGTACCTACCGACATTGAATAATGCGACGGATTTCACAACTTGCTTTGTATCCATCAGCTAAGATGATATCGGAAATGTCGCTATCTACAATATGATCAATAAAATCATCAATGATACGATGTTGCACCGTTTCATAACCAGTACAGAACAGAATTTTTTTACCTTTACTGTATTGGAATAAACCTTGTTTATGGAGCACAAGATCAGCCAACATGCGTGGCGTTACAATGGCACCCATATCGCGTTTCACAATATCTTGAACGAGCTCGATATTATGTACGTGCTCATCATCAAGCGGCGCTCCTAACATTTGTAAATTCACAAGACCAATCGTAGTCTTTGTGAGAGATGGGATGACTGGTTCAGTCGTCTTAGGCGCCTTAAGCCATTTTTCCTTTGCCCCATCTGCTTCCACTACAATTTGCCAGTTTGGATGCAATTTTGCTAAACCATCGATAAGATCACAATCTAAGGAGTCTACTTTTGTTCCTGTAATGCCAGAGAACCACGCACCACAATATCCACGCAAAATACGATCAGTACAATATTCATCAGCTTCATTAATATTTCGAGTATAAATCGGTTCATAATGAGCCACTTGAGATTCATAGAGTCGAGTCGTAGTCGTAACTACGATGGGCTGACCTTTCAGCCTTCCATATTCTACTAATTTTGAAAGTACAGTCGTTTTACCGCCAGCCCCAACAAGGGCCACGATTCCCGGCTGAATCAATCGATTCCAATAGGATGTTTGTGATGTCATAAAACCAGGCCTCCTTAGAAAGGAAAAGTAAATAGAAATCTCTATACTTTATATTTCTCGTCCATAGCCATAAATACCTTCTCAGGTATCATAGGTAATGTACGAACGTCCGCACCAACTGCATTTTTAATAGCATGTTGAATAGCTGGACTAGCCGTATTAATAACAACTTCACCAATAGATTTGGCACCAAATCCGCCTGTCGGTTCATAAGACTCTACAAAGTCTACATGTAACTCACCAATATCTTGACGGGTTGGAATTTTATAAGTCATAAGGTTATTAGTCTCTAAGCGACCATTATTAGAATAGCGTACATCTTCATATAACGCCATGCCGATAGCTTGTACTACACCGCCTTCAACTTGAACACGGGCCAATTTAGGATTGATAACAGTACCGCAATCGATGCAGGAATATGTATGAAGCGGAATAACCTTGCCAGTTTGTTTGTCTACTTTTACCTCTGCAATAGTTGCCATGAATGGAGGTGGGGACGTATGACTGCCCCATGTAGCGAAACCAGACAATTGTTCTGCATTAACGCCTACCAATAATTTTGGAGCTAATTGATGGATATCCATAGTTTGAGAACCATCTTTTGTGGTAGCTACAACGCCATCAAAGTCGATGTTTTCTACATCTGTATCGAAGAATTGAGCGAACTTAGCAATAATCTTAGTGCGTAATTCTTCAGCAGCCATTTTCGCCGCCGTACCAGTTACGTATGTTGTACTAGATGCATAGGAACCTGGATCAAATGGTACGATGTCTGTATCAGATTCAACAACAGTCATGTATTCCATAGGACAGCCAATGATTTCACAAGCCATTTGAGTCAATACAGTATTAGCACCCATGCCCATATCGGAAGAGCCCGTATACAATGTGTAGTTACCATCATCGCCAAGACGAATTTCTACAGATGCTACGTCAATGTTAGCAACACCAGAACCTTGTAACGCTAATGCCATGCCAAGGCCACCGCGATAACGTTCGTCAATATCCCAAGAATGAGGACGCTCATCCCAACGAGCCATTTCTTTTACGCGGTTTACTGTATCTTGGAATAGACCAGAGTCAAGATATTCATCCGGAGCGTATACCAAGCTTTGTTCACCTTGAGCAATCAAGTTCTTTTGACGCAATTCAGCAGGGTCAACGCCCATTTTATCCGCCAAATTATTAACAGCACATTCTAATGGCCATAGCGCTTCTGTAGCACCATAACCACGGAATGCACCGCCTGGTGTATGGTTCATGTATACGCCTTCTGTACCGTAGTGGACAGCTGTCGCTTTATTGTATAAAGGAATGGACTTATGCTCACCAGCTGTAGTAGTAGTGAAACAGTGAGTTGCATGAGCACCTGCATCAGTAATGGAGTCCATATCAATTACTTTGATAATTCCATCTTTTGTAGCACCTACGCGGATTTTCCATTCACGAGCATGACGTGTAGTGGAGCAAGTCTGTGCTTCCGTGCGATCGTATAAGAGGTAGCAAGGTTTCTTCAATGTCCACGCCACAAAAGCTGTCATAATTTCTGTGCAAGCCGTTTGTTTAGAACCGAAACCGCCACCGATACGAGGTTTGATTACGCGAACCTTTGTAGCCGGAATTCCTAATGCACGCGCAATATGACGGCGTACATGGAATACAATTTGTGTAGAAGATACGATAACTACACGGCCCAATGCATCAATGTAACCATAACTTTGGAATGGTTCCATTGCTGTTTGACGTGTCGCTTGGTCAAAGTAAGTACCTTCGACTACATAATCACATTTTGCAAGTTCAGCTTCAATATCGCCTACTCGTTTATGATAAGATACGCAAATATTGCGTTTATAATCTTGACCTACAGGGATATTGTTATGAATATCATCTTCAGGGTGGACTACTGTTTCATGGCCGATAGCCGTATGCATATCAAGCACAGGTTTTTGTACTTCGTATTCAACCTTGATAAGGGGCATCGCTTTAAGTGCTGTAGCTTCATCTTTTGCAACAACAAGAGCCACTTCATCGCCTACATAGCGAACTACAGGGTCTAAAATAAGCGCATCATAAGCAGATGGCTCTGGATAGGTTTGACCAGCCAAGGTAAAACGAGTATTAGGCACATCTTCATGTGTAAAGATTGCTTCTACGCCAGGAATCAATTTAGCTTTAGATGTATCGATTGATTTAATGCGCGCCTGTGCATGAGGGCTACGAAGAACCTTAATAACGAGCGCATCTTTTGGAACAAAATCGCCAGTATAAGACGGTTTACCCGTCAAAATACCTTTAGAGTCAACCTTGTCATAAGATTTACCAATGTGCTTATTCATTATTTTAGGCCTCCTTCTAAGAATTTACGAACCCCTCGAAGTTGTGATTCATAGCCAGTACAACGGCACAAGTTACCGATGAGGTATTCACGAATCTCATCATCACTAGCCTTTGGATTTTTACGTTTCAAGTTGATAGCACTCATCATCATGCCAGTTGTACAGAAGCCGCATTGGTCAGCGCCTTCGCTAGCAATACAAGCCGCTAATAATTCAGCCTCTTCTTGCAAGCCTTCTAATGTAGTGATTTTATGACCTGGCGCACGGAATGTAGGATATGCACAAGACAAGATAATTTCGTCATCTACCCATACGGTGCAAAGGCCACAGTTTGTTGTGTCACAGCCACAACGTACGCTATAGTAACCAAGATTACGCAATGTATCCAACAACATTTCATCAGTTGGCACATTAACAGTTACATTTTTATTATTAATATTAAGTACGAGTTCCATTATTGTGCCACCTCCTTAGACAAGCGTTGAACCATTGCTTTTACCATTTCCATGCGATATTCTTTGGACGCATGAGAGTTAGATTGGTAAACTAACTCTTCAGATGCTAATTGACCTGCCTCTTTTGCTGCAGACAATCCTTTTTCTGAAAGCAGAGCACTTGCTTTTTCTGCTAATTGAGGCACGCCAGGTCTTGTACCGATGTACACTTCAACGCCTTTGTCATCACGGCGAAGTGCACCTGTCAACACTGGGAAGTCACCACGAGAGATGCGAAGAGCCTCTACAGCTACAGGCACATCTACTTTAGGGATACGAATTTCCACGAGGATATCACGTTCTCTGTATTTCATATAGTCATGTATGGACATGCGACCGCCTTTAAAAGTAACGATGTCTGCATGTACTGCCATTAATGCAGGAATAATGTCGGAGAAGCCGAAGCGGCTTGCTACAGATCCACCCATAGTAGCAGTGTTGCGGAATTGAATGCCAAGAATTTCTTTAACACCTTTAACAACAGCACCACCACAGAATTGTTGTAATGGCTCAAAACGTTCCACGTCGCCTTGCGTTGCCATAGCACCAATGACAAATTCGTTATCCTCTTCGCGAACATAACGCAAGTCAAGACTAGCCATATCAATCACTGCAGGCCATGTGCGCCGACCTAAACGCAACCAGCAGCCGCCAGCTAGCATTGGGGCAGTTTTGTTTTTTGTGGCTAATTCATAAGCCTCTTCCACCGTCTTCGGTTGTAATACTTTCATAAATGCTAACATAATCTGTCCTCTCAATGGTATACTAATACTAACAGAACTGGATGATAACCACAAAAATACAGATATCACCGAACTACAAACTTAGCAGGAATCTATAGAATTCCTCACGTTTCTTATACTTTTATTTTACCAATTATTCGCCACTAAATCTATGATGAAAGATATAAATTTACAGGAATTTTGCAAAGAATTACATATTTATGAATTTGGGATTGCCCCTTGGCCTCTACCTGAAAATGCAAAAACCATTTTGTACGAAACTAATCCCTGTCCATTTACAGCTGCAGATGTGGAGGAACGACTACTAGGAACAACTGAGTTCACACCTAAAAGTGCTATTGTCTGTCTCTTTCCATACTACGTAGAACATAATGGTCCATCCAATCTGTCCCGCTATACATGGGGCACAGATTATCACCTGGTCATTAATGAATATTTAGAAAAACTTATTGAAAAATTACAAAAAATAAATACTTCAGCTCAGTTTTCTATACATTGTGACACCTCTCCCCTCGCAGATCGTTACATGGCATACTTAGCAGGCCTTGGTTTCTACGGAAAAAACAATTGTTTCATCAGCCCTAAATGGGGATCCTATGTTATGATAGGAACAATTTTAACTACCTTAGAATTTGAGCCAAACACACCGCTTGGACAATCTTGCATGGGATGTAATCGTTGTATTACAGCATGCTTAGGTCAATGTTTAGGGCACGACGAATTTAAATATGATACTTGTAAAAGCTACTTAACCCAGAAAAAAGGAGAACTCACCGACCAAGAACAACATATTATCGCTAAAACCCCATTAGTATTTGGCTGCGATGTATGCCAAGAGGTGTGCCCTCATAATCAAGGTATTCCCACAACACCAATTCCCGAGTTCCAACAAATCGAACCACACATCGATATTAATGAACTAGAAATGCTTACAAACAAAGAATTCAAAGCTAAGTATGGTAATCGGGCATTCTCGTGGCGGGGGAAGAAAATATTAATGAGAAACCAAAATATTATTGAAGAAAAATAGATATTATAATTTGTATTTGAGATGTAAAATGGCTGTGACGTCTATTAAGATGTTATGGCTATTTTTATAGAATAAAAAGAGACGACCGCTGGTCGTCTCTTTTTTAATCATTATTTGATTTCGTAGTAATTTAGCTCATCCAAGCTTTTACCAAGAGCAGGCATATAAGTATCAAGGAACATATCTACCTCTGGCATGTTGAGTGCTTTCAGTTTAGCAAAAATGGAGTCATGTGCTTCTTTAAACTCATCGTTCCCTGCCTTGAGTTCGTTTACACATTTCATATAGGCCGAAATTGTATCTGCCGCCTTAACGATAGGCCACTCAGGATTATCCTCTGCATCTACTATGAAAGGCTTATAAACGGCTTGTAATCGTTCTGGCAAGGTAGATAACATTTTCTCTTGTGCTAATGTTTCAACTTCACCATACAGTTCACGAAGTTTTGGATCAAAATATTTAATCGGTGTTGGCATGTCGCCTGTAAAGATTTCACTCACCTCATGGTACATGGCAATGACCGCTACCTTATTAATGTCCACATTACCACCAAAGTATTCATTTTTGAGAGCTGCTAAATTGTGAGCTACCATCGCTACTTCGAGGCTATGTTCTTGAATATTTTCAATTTCTGTATTACGCATGAGGCTCCATCGATTGATAAAGCGCATGCGTTTTAAAAAGGCAAAGAATGAACTCATATATCCCCCATTACACAATAGTTCCCCTAAATAACTCCACGAAGTTTAAAACCGTAATCAAGGAATTGTACTGCTTCTTCCCAACGGTTATCATCGTTAAGCATAACTACAATCATAGTATGGCCATTACGGGTAGCCGATGCAATCAAGCATTCTCCTGCCGCATTCGTAAAGCCAGTTTTTAAACCATTAGCACCGGGATATTTATTGCGAATGAAATGGTTTGTGGTGCGAATTGTTTCTGGCGTACGGTTTTGATAAGGCACCTTATAATAATCATTGGCTACTTTATCGCGGAACATTTGGTATTTCATACCATACGCTGCAATCATCGCCAAGTCACGAGCCGTAGAGTGATGTCCCATTTGTGTCAAACCATGAGGATTTAAAAATACACTATTTTTTGCCCCTGCTTTTGCAGCAACGCGATTCATGTCCTTTGCAAAGTTCTCTACAGAGCCACTTACATTTTCTGCTACTACAACGGCCGCATCATTACCGCTGGCAACCATCATGCCTTCAAGAACGCCTTCCAAGGTAATTTGATCACCAACACGAACCCCCAGATTGGATTCCTCCATACTAGTGGCATAACTACTAATAGTCGCCAGTTCATCAAGTTGTGTACCTTTGAGTTCTAGAGCTGTTAACAATGTAACCATTTTCGTAGTACTCGCAGGATGCATCCACTTATCAGGATTCTTTGCAAATAGGATTTCTTTTGTATCCGCATCAATGAGAACAACAGCCTCACCTATCGTAGATGGTGGCGCAATATACGCCGCATGAGAAACACTAGTACCGAAAATAATAGCGCCTATAAAGGCTATCATCAAAATAAGTCGTTTCCAAACTATACAAACATTAGTTGTTAAAGATATCATATATCTCACTTTCTGTATCACATATTAACTTTCAGGGTTATCATCAATGGCAACATCCGTCCCACTTGCTTTTTTCTTAGTTCCCTTAATTTCACCAGTAGAGTTATCTACATTTTGAAGATATACAACACGTTGAGGATATGGAATGTCGATACCATATTTATCGAACGCATCTTTTACATCAGACATAATTCCATATTGCACATCTAAGAAGTCTTTCGACTTAACGCGTGCATAGGCAGCAATGCGTACAGAGTTATCGCCAAATTCAGAAATACCAATTTCCATGTTTTTAGGATTGAGTACACGTTTATCAGCAGCAAAAATATTTTTTAAGATTTTAATTGCTTCATGATGATTATTGTTATAACCAATATCAAAGACGAACGGGATAACCCTTTCGTGGGTATAAGCAATATTAGTTATGGCTTGGGAGGTAAGGATAGAGTTTGGTATATACACATTTTTTTGATCTTTAGTAGTGATAATAGTATACATAAATTGAATAGACTTAACACTACCTACAGTATCTCCAACTTGAATAACATGACCTGCTCTAAAAGGCTTAAATATAAGAATTAATAAGCCTGATGCCAAGTTAGATAAGTTGTTTTGTAAGGCCAAACCAATACCTAAACCAAAGGCACCAAAGGCTGCTACAAAGGATGTAGTAGGAACACCAATTTGATTTAAGCAAATCAATATTAGACCTACTAGCAATGCATAATTGATGATCTGCGTAATAAAGCTCATCGCAGCAGAGTCATAAGAGGCCTTAGTCATAATACGGACAGCAAAGGTTTTCACCCATTTAATAGCATAACGACCTACCCAAAATATAATAAGAGCTAATAATATATTGCCCGCTTGAGAAAAGAACCAATCTCGAAGTTGAACCAATACATTCGCATCTTTAAACAGTAATTCAGAAGCCCTATTTAAAAGATCACTCATACTAACCTCCATGAATAAAATATAACGCTCATTCGGTAGAATCGGAAATATATTCGAAATAAACATATGTGTTATAATCTAACATATGTATTTTACAATAATTTAGTAAAACTATTATATCCTTATATTATATATATAACAATCTAAATCTAGGGAGACTTATATGTTCAACAATCCATATGAAGCACCACAAGAGCTTGCAACAGGAGGTCATGTAACGAAAGAATTAAATTCCGTTACAGTACACTTTGACGACATCCATTATGCCTTATCTAGTGGTCAACTCAATGGTGGGTATCACCATACGTTAGCCGTACGAAATCAACAATTAACTTATCAGATTGAAACAGAAAAAGATTTACCTGGTGGATCTGTAGCAAATTATTTAGCCCAAGAATTCGAGCATATCGATACACCTGTTCATTTTAGTACAGCACTGCTCACCTCTGCTACAATGAACCTTCACGCATACGCCAAGGTCGAGGAACACGATACGATTGTGGAGACCATCGTTACTGCAGGCTATGAAAAAACAGCCCATCGTGCAGGAACAGGCTATTGCTACGAGGAGCGAGATGGTAATTTCATAGTACCTGGTACCATTAATATTCTTGTCTTTACAAACAAGGCATTAACAGATAGTGCCATGGTGAAAGCCATCATGACAATTACGGAGGCTAAAACCGCAGCCATCCAAGATTGGGGTGTTGAAAGTGTACGCCTCTATCCATTTATCAACGAAGATATTCCTGATGCCATCACAAAAGAACGCAAGACTTCTGCTACAGGAACATCCACAGACGGTATCATTCTCACCATAGATACAAATGGTGATGTGTTAACGGACGCCGGCTCCTTCTCCCTATTTGGAGACACATTGGCTAAAGCGGTTTATGTAGGTATACAACGAGCCTTAGAAAATGCTATTGGCGCCGAATAAAAAATACGCATTCTAGGCGAAATAAAAAACCGCACATCCTAAGCGATCGTGATGTGCGGTTCATTGCATATAAAACTGTTACACATAGTATAATACTTGAAAATGAATATCAAATTAAGATTTGAGAGTTTTTCTCAAATCTTTTTTATTTTCTAATCAATATTCATAGAAAAACTGTTGTAACTTTTTAAGATTTTTAGTTTTTGTAAGCCCCAGCATCAATAAAATGCGAGCTTTTTGTGGACTCAATGTATCACTTACGAGATAGCCTGCTAGTGCATCTTGTGGTACAGCAGATACCATGCCACTCCCTGTACGAGAGGCACGTACAGTTGGGAATGCTGTATTTTGTGTTATTTGACGTACATTTTGAGGAATTGTACCATGACCCAATCCAGTCAAGATGAGTCCATCAGGATTAGTGGCAACTACACTCATTGGCACCATGTCATCCATACCACCATAGCAAGTCAAAATGACTACACGAGGCAATTCCTTAAAGTCATGTACAGCAAAGATGGATTCTTTCGTATGACGACGAGTAGAGGCTTTATAATAATGAGCTACACCATCCTGGACGATACCAAGATGCCCTACTAATGGACTGTCAAAGGTAGCCACATTAGTTGTATTCCGTTTGGACACATCACGCGCCCCATCAACATAGCCATTTAGAACAACAAGCACACCTTTACCTACAGATGCAGGTGTTCTTGCCACTTGAATCGCTTGTAATAAATTAATAGGACCATCTGCACTAATTGCCCCAGCAGGTCTCATCGAGCCAGTAATAACGATGGGTTTATCTGTATGAACAGTAAGATTAAGAAAATAAGCTGTCTCCTCCATGCTATCTGTTCCATGAGTAATAACAACACCGCCTATAGCCTCTTGATTTACTAATTCTTGTACTAACTTAGATAAATCCAACCAATGCTGGACAGTAATATCGGAACTTTCAATATTACTAAACTGAGTATATGTATATGGACCATATGGTTCTGTGCCTGGTACGGAGTCTAAAATTTCATCGAGGCCTAGTACACCTGCAGTATAGCCCGTCAAATCTGTATCGGATGCGCCTTGTCCAGCAATTGTACCGCCCGTACCAATCAACGCAATTTTTGTCTCCATATTACCTCCATCATAAAATACATAAGAAATAGTAAATCTTTTGTTAATCAACATTAGCATGAATTAGACTAGCTAAAACAAGTCCTCTCTCAACATTGTGGGTGAAAGGACGGTATCAATTCTAATTTATGCTTATTAATACGATTTAAATAATCAATACGTTCTTTCGTTTCAGGATTTTCTATCTCTCCAGTTCTAATATATCGATCTAATACAGCATAGGTAAATCCTAATTTATCCTCATCAGATAGACCGCTGAGTCCATCACTAGGCGTCTTATCTACAAGATATTTTGGAATATCAAGTAATCGACCTATTTGGCGTACCTCTTCTACGACAAGATTGGCAAGAGGACTAAAATCTCCAGCACTATCGCCATATTTTGTAGAATACCCTACATAATCTTCAGATCCATTACATGTATTAGCTACGCGTGCGCCATTTGGCAAATTTTGTCCTACTGCATATAGCGTTGTCATGCGAAGACGCGGTGGTGTATTAATTCCTGCATCCTTGGATATATCAGTTCTACCAGTAACTGCTTTATAACCTTCACCTTGAATGATAGCATTTGTCAAAGCTTCATAGGCAGTTCCAATATTCACTATGATATGTGGAATCCCCAAATGTGCCACTACAGCCTTGGCATCATCGATATCAGACTGAATTCCATTCGGCATAAGAACACCTACTACGCGTTCTGCCCCAAGGGCTTCTTTACAAAGGGCCGCCACAATTGTGGAATCCTTACCACCTGAAATACCTACTACGGCGCTACAACTAGGCCCATTTTGACTAAAATAGTCTCGAATCCATTGAATGAGAGCCTCTTTTGTAGCTTGTGGATTGTCTAACATAAGCCCTCCTACTTCTTTCGGAAAATACGATTTAATAAATCCATTTTCATTTGATAGTATCTTGGACTCATATCAAGGTAATGGCGATGTGGATTTTCAAAGCGCTGTTCTTCTAACCAAATTTCAGTTTCTAATTGGTCTTTAACATATTGACGAAGCTCATCTAAAGTTGGTAATTCTACTATTAATTTTCCATCCTTAATAATGAGTTGTTTCATCTCTTTAAAGGTGCAATTTTCAAAGTACAATTCACGCCATGGTTGTTCTGGATCGATATAACGATATGGTTCTGTCGTATCTGGCACCTCTTCTAACAATGTTAATAAATCTGCAATGGCACGCCCTTTATCATTGTATACGCGATACACCTTTTTAAAGCCTGGGTTCGTAATCTTTTCAACAGATTCAGAAATCTTGATGCGAGGCTCCCACACACCATTCTTTTCAACGCCAGCAATCTTGTATACGGCGCCAAATACAGGATCGCTCTTAGAGGTAATCAGTCTTTCACCTACACCAAAGATATCAATGGCCCCCCCCTGTCCCAATAAAGAGGTTATTGTATATTCATCAAGACTATTGGAAGCCATAATTTTGCAATCTTCTAAGCCTGCCTTATCAAGCATACGACGCGCTTTTTTAGCTAAGTAAGCAAGGTCACCAGAATCAAGGCGTATACCTTTTAAGCGTTTTCCCATAGGTTCCAATACCTCTTTAGCTACTTTAATAGCATTAGGAACCCCAGAGTTTAATACATCATAGGTATCAACAAGGAATACAGCTCCATCCGGATACACTTCAGCGTAAGCTTTGAAAGCTTCGTATTCAGAGTCATGATACATAACCCAACTATGAGCCATAGTACCACTCACAGGAATACCAAATTGTTGGCCCGCTAAAACAGTTGCCGTAGACTGTACCCCACCAATGTAGGCTGCTCTCGCACCATATACAGCGGCATCCACATTATGAGCTCGACGAGCCCCAAAGTCGGCTACTACACGCCCATCCGCAGCACGAACGATGCGATTAGCCTTTGTAGCGATAAGGGACTGATGGTTCATCATAGTTAGCACTGCAGTTTCTACGATTTGTGCGTCTATGAGAGGGGCTACGATGGTTATAACTGGTTCGTTTGGATAAATAATAGAACCTTCTGGAAACGCATATACATCACCAGTAAAGGAGAAATCTTTAAGATAGTTTAGAAATTCCTCACTAAAGATTCCTTGATTCCGTAAAAAATCGATATCACTTTCATCAAAGTGTAGATTTAAAATGTACTCAACGATTTGTTCAAGACCACCAAAAATGGCGAAGCCACCCTTATCTGGATTGCGTCTAAAGAACACATCAAAAGCGACTCGATCCGTATTTTCATGTTGTGTAAAATAGCCGTGTGCCATGGTCATCTCATAAAAATCCATAAGCATACTAATATTGCGACTGTCGTGTTGCATCGGTTCACCAACCTTCTAAAATCTAATGGATTTAATTAATCGTTAATCGTATATCCTCATTATACATTATTATTCCTATATAGCCAGTACATACATATACTACAATTTTCATTAACTATCCTAATAATCATTCTTGTGATATAACTATATATATACTAACTATTTATATATTCCATATATATGTCTGTGAAAGTTATCACTGGAATAAATTCTTTTATTAGTATTACAAATTCAGATACTAATAAAAACACTAAGTATTTCGTATAATCAATCAACATATATATCTATTATTTACATGAGAATGAAAGGAACCATTATGGAATCAATCGTTCAAGCAAAACGCGTATTAGAAATATTTAAAGAAATGAGCCAAATTCCTCGTGAATCAGGAAACGAAAAAGGCATCAGCGATTATATCGTAAACTTCGCTAAAAACTTGGGGCTTGAGGTTCATCAAGACGATCAATTTAATGTAGTCATCAAAAAGCCAGCGTCTCCAGGTTATGAAAACCGACCTTCTATCATCTTACAAGGCCATATCGATATGGTTTGTGTACGAGATCATGACTCCAATCATGACTTCTCCAAGGATCCTATTGCAAACATCATCGAAGGTGAATGGATGCACGCAGACCACACTACTCTAGGTGCGGACAACGGTATGGGTGGTGCGATGATGCTTGCCATCCTCGAAGATGATAGTCAACAACATGGACCTATGCAATTATTGTTCACTACCAATGAAGAAACTGGCATGGATGGCGCTTTCGCCATTAAAGAAGGCCAAGTAAGTGGCGATTACCTACTCAATCTCGATACAGAGGTAGAACACGACTTCACTGTTAGCTGTGCTGGCGGTTGTCATGTTCACGTAAACATTCCATTATTGCGCGAAAACAACCAACCTGGTTATGATGCAGGCTTATCTTTTACCGTAACAGGCCTTAAAGGTGGCCACTCCGGCATCGAAATCAACGAACAACGAGCTAATGCTAACCAAGTATTAACACGTGTACTCTATGATATTCAACAACAATATCCTGTATGCTTAGCATCCTTTGAAGGTGGCGTAAAACATAATGCCATTCCTTCTAAAGCAGTTGCTGTATTATCCGTACGCGCTGAAGATGTAGCGGCCATTAAAACATTAATTGCCTACCAAGAAAAGCAATATCTCCATGAATATGGTAACCAAGATCCAGGTCTTACATTTGTTGTAGAAGATGTCGCTACTCCTGATGTAGTATATGCAGATGACACAACAGAAGCTCTTATTACTTACATCTATCTTGCACAAGATGGTGTTCATTCTGTAAGCAAATCTATCCCAAATCTTGTGGAAACTTCTGACAACATCGCTATCGTACGAGAAAACGAACATACTATTGAAGTACTCATTTCCATCCGTAGCTCCAATAGCAACAGTCTTGAATTCTTGGCTAAGAAAATGATATTACTTGCGAAAACACTAGGTGTATCTGCAGAGCGTACTGGTGGTTATCCTGCATGGGAATACGATAAAGGCTCCAAACTTGAAGAACAAGCTATTTCCTTACATAACGAAATGTTTGATACACCAGCTAATGTAAACGCTATTCATGCAGGTCTTGAATGCGGCTTGTTGAAAGGCGTATTACCAAACACACAAATGATTAGCTTTGGCCCTACTATCGTAAGTCCACATACACCAATGGAACGCGTTCATTTACCATCCGTTGAAAACGTGTATGTATACCTCAAAGCATTGTTAGCTAAGTTACAATAAATATACTATATTAAATAATGACTACATACTTTATATATAATTTGGTATACTAAAAGTAATCTAATTAGAGATTTATATAACGAATTCTCTTCCCCCCTCCTATGAGGGCTTCAGTCAACTCTTCCTGACTGAACCTTCTATAGGAGGGATTTTTTTATGTTTTTCAAAAAAATATAAAATTAATATATATTCAAACAGGAGTATTCGTTCATATATGAAGAAATTGATAATTCCTACGTTTTTCACAATTAATTATGAATATTAAATACATCTGTTAATATACTCATATAATGTATATAATCCATATATTTAAAGAGAATTTTAAGAATAATAGAAATCTCATAACTATGCATATACCCTAGGATGTATTTTCTGTGTTATCCTATAGGTGTATACTGTGTTTATCTTACTCAGGAGGCACATATGATTCCTATTATTATCATATCCGGATTTCTAGGTTCGGGAAAAACAACATTTTTACAACATATACTAAAAGAACATAAACCTACAGACAAGGTTTTAATTATAGAAAATGATTTTGGCGAAACTAGTCTTGATGCGGCAAATCTTGCTAAAACAGGTGCTACTATTCGTGAAGTAACGTCTGGTTGTATTTGCTGCAGCCTACAAGGAAATTTCCAACAAGCATTACTCGATATTCTTCAAAATTATGATGTAGATATTATCTATATTGAACCATCTGGGGTCAGCAAATTGAGCGAAATCATCCATACATGTGAAGATGAAGACATTGCGAAATCCGCCTATGTTCACGCCTCAGTAACAACGGTGGATGCTATGCAAGCACCTATATTTATCAAAAACTTTGGTTTATTCTTTAAAGATCAAATCACAAACAGTGACGCTATCTTCTTGAGTCACACCGAAGATGTTCAACAAACAAGTATTACAAAGCGCATGATTCACGACTTAGCTCCCAACACACCTATTCACGAAGAGTCATGGGATACCATTTCCTTACGAGACTATATTAAACGCCTCTATCACTGTCATGATGACAATTCATTACATGATGAGCATCTATTTATGAGTCATACCTTTAAAGACTTGCGTACACTCACTGTATTACAGTGGAAAACAATTTTAGAAGGTATGCCAGACGGTGTGCTCCGCGCTAAAGGTATTGTACCGACTACCGAAGGTCCCCATGAGTTGCAATACGGTACGCATTACTGCTCCCTAGTACCTAGCGAATCCACTGACTACAGCTTAGTCGTTATTGGTACTGATTTTAATGTGCCAATGGTACATAACGAAGTGTGTCAATCATGATACCTGTTTATATCGTTACCGGATTTATCGGTTCTGGTAAAAGTACATTTATAAATGAACAATTACAATACCGTAAAAAGCTGGGCGGCACAGCATGTATCAGTGCCGAACAAGGTTCTGTATCACTTATTAAAGATGCTTTACAACTTAGCCCTGATAAACTCAGTGCAATCACGCCTAATCAACCTGACACCTATAGTTCTATAGCAGACGAAATCGCAACCTATATCAATAAGACAAATCCCAAAGAAATATGGATTGAATGGAATGGTATGGTCAGCTTTTATCAACTAGAATCCTTGCTATACAGTGATAAGCTGCGTCACATGTTACAAATCGAAAAGGTATTATATATTTGTACGGATCAATTCGTCGCATCGATGTTACCTGGTTTAGGTAATGACGTAACAAGCCAATTATACAGTGCAGATTGCATCATCACGGAGACCGATACACATCATACCTTATTACGGACCTATAATAGAGAGGCCAAGATTGTAACAGCGCCAACGCCAGAAAAGGTAGAGCAATTATGTCGCAATTCTACGTGGGGCCTCATACCAAATCTATTAGTTATCGGCATTACCGCCTATATACTTTTAGTTACCGCGTTCCGTCATGACATTCCTTACTCCATTCATCAATGCTTTGCCATCATTACAGGGCTCATTGTCGAAGCGATTCCATTCCTTTTATTAGGAACTATTGGCTCAACCGTTATACGCTATTTTGTACCACAAAGCGTACTACTAAAACTATTAGGCGATTATTCTTGGAAAAGCTATGGTGCCGCCATGGTTAGTGGCCTAGCCTTACCTGTATGTGACTGTGCCATTATTCCATTATTTAAAGCACTCACAGATAGAGGCGTACCATTATCAGTGGCCCTCCTATTTATGCTAGCCAGCCCAATCATCAATCCTATTACCATTCTCTCCACTTGGTATGCCTTTCCAGATAATCCCATGATTTCTGTATGGCGTATCGTCCTTGGACTTGGCGTAGCTTTATTAGTGGCATTATCTTTTCGCTTCTATCCACCTTCAAAGGAACTAATGAAAGCTAGAAATACCCAGAATCTTAGCTACGAAGAGGTTTTAATAGAGTCATCTAGGAGTAAACACATCAACAAAAAAAGATTGTTAATTCATATGGAAAAAGAGTTTTCCCAACTCTTATTCTATTTCTCCATGGCAGCCTCTGTTTTATCAGTAGTCCAAGTATATGGAAAACCTTGGCTCATCAATGCGGGTATCACATTACCTATCGTGTGGGCTATTCCAATCTTGCTAGTATTAGCTTTCTTCTTCTCAATCTGTTCTACATCAGATGCTATTATAGGCAAATCCTTGAGCACCCTATTTCCTATAAGCTCAGTTATGGGCTTCCTCATCTTAGGACCAATGCTCGATATTAAAAATGTATATATTTTAAAACAATATATGCCAACTTCATTCATACTTCGTCTAGGCATAACTATTGTAATTATGTCTTATATAACAGCATTAGGTTTTCAATTCTTTGTAGGCTAATTTTAGTCATTACCATTTCAGTTCGTAATAAATATAAAAGGAGATGATTCTATGAAATTAGGACTGAAAGATCGCTTTTCCATCGTGAAAGGCGCTCTCTATCTCATCTTAGGTATCTGCTGTGTATACCTAATTCTGACGGGCCGTTATTTGAACTATATTGCACCCCGATATGAACTACTGCTCGGCATCAGTAGCATAGCTCTCATATTAGGTGGATTAGCAACTATCATTTGGGCTCCATCCCGCTATTACAAGCACAATTTACGTTCTATCGTACCTATTATTATCCCCGTAGTTTTGCTCATTGTTCCGCCTGTCCTAGTTCCTAATACTGGTGTTCACGGCGCAGCACGGGTTAATGATGATACGAACAATTTTGATTTTACAAATGATGCTATAGGTGAGGTTATTACCGTTAATAGTGAAAGCAAAGAGCCTGGCATTTCTAAAGACAAAAAAGAAATCGTACTAAACTCCGATAACTTCTATCAAACCATCGTAAAGGTTGGATCTAATGTAGACCAATACAAGGACTACACTGTATATATGACAGGTTATGTAAATCGCGATGATAATACGCTAAAATCTAATGAATTTACCATCTCTCGTATGGCCATGTCTTGTTGTATCGCTGACGTAGCCCCCATTGGCATGACCGCCTATAAACCAGATGGTGATAGTTTAGCTAATGAACAATGGGTTTCTATCGAAGGCAAAGTATCTACACGAGACTTTCACGGTCGTGCTCAACCATATGTAGAAGTAACCAAAATAAAAACAGCAGAGCCTATTTTAGGTTATGTATATCCTTAAATAAATAATATTAAATTAACAGTCTTAATAAATCTTAAAGAGACATCATTAAACAGTCTTAAATAGATCTGTAAACAAATAAAACCGAGGCATAACGCCTCGGTTTTAATAAATATATAATAGTATTATATAAAGACTATATTATCGATGTAATTCTTTAACAATTCGTTTGCCAAGAGATGCTGCAACGGCACAAAGGAAGATGTCTGGACCTACGGGAATCAAGAAGCATGTAATAATAACAGCTTCAACCCCAATTGGTTTGCCTAAGTATAAGTTCATAATAAAGTATAGATAAATCATACCAAGGCCATACACGATAAATAGATTTAATATAGATCCTGCTAATAATCGTTTAAAGGATAAAGTCTCCATAGACTCTGCAATACGGCCTACTGCATAAGCACCTACCATAAAACCAATTAAATAACCAAAGGTAGGTTGTAAAATGTAACCAGGCCCACCACCGGATGTAAAAATCGGTACCCCAATTAAACCTAAGACAATGTAAATACCAACGCTAGCAGCCCCCAATCGACTGCCTAATACAATGCCTGCGAGGGTAGTAAATAAGATTTGTAATGTAAATGGACAATTTGGTAATGGTACCCGTATAAAAGCACCTACGGCAATCAATGCGACAAAGAGTGCTGTCATCGTTAACTGACGGGTAGTGATGCGACCTTGTTTCGACACGGTAGAACTCATGGTATACCTCCATTAATAACACATCAACAAACTACTAACTACCTAAATTAAAACACTTGTATTTTTAATTGTCAACTACGTGTGTTGACTTTTAGTTAACTATGTAGTCTAATACTATATATACAGTAATTTCAAGTATTTTATTTTTTTGACTATACATTATAGTTATTACCAATCGTTCATAATAACTAAAAGATATACTCATCTTCATACAAAAAACTTTGTATTTCATCTTATATTCATGTAGCAACATTAAATTATACGTAAGTAGATTGAGTAAAATCTACTTTCATAAAACAGTATATAAACGTACCTTATATTAGGAGGCATTCATTATGAAAAATGTTAAAAAAGTATCAAAGGTATTATGTGCATTTGGCGTTAGTACAGTATTATTAGCAGGCGTAGTTGGCGCAGCTAGCAACCATGCTTACAACAACAATAGCAACTGGAAAGGCGTTGGTAGCGTAGCTCCATCCGCTCAAGCTAACTATTCTGTTGATTACATGGGCGCTGTTACAGTATTCCAACAACAATTCCCTGGCGCATCTGTAAAATCTATTTCCTACGACGCTAAACACAACCCTTACTATGAAGTAGAAGGTTACTACAACCACCGTCAAGTAGAAATTAAAGTAGACGAAGCAACTGGTCAAATCGTTGGTAAAGAAGTTAAAGGCTACACAATAGGCAATAAAGCTATCAACGTTCAAAACATCATCATCCCTGAAGTAGCTGAAACAAAAGCTATCGAAAAAGTTGGTGCCGACTTCCAAACTATGGAATGGACTGTTGAACGCGAAAACGGCCGAGCTGTATACAAATTCGATATGACAACTGGTGGCGACAAAAAAGCTGAAGTAAAAGTTGATGGCATGAACGGTAAAGTTTTAAGCGCTAAAGTAAAAACTACAAAATACTAAGAAGCTCTTTTCATCTAGTGAACCCCTATCCTAACCCACTAAGATGACACACTACACATATAACACACATACTATACACACAGTATCCCAATGGATACACTCTCTAACACACAAACTTAGAGAGCCCTATAACTCACAAAGGGCTCTCCCAAAACCCTATCTCACACAATAGGTAAAGGGTCTGTGCTCACACACCACAGACCAAACGTTACACACACTATACTCCCTTTAAAAGACCTTGGATCGTTGAATCCAAGGTCTTTTTTGTGTAACAACGAAACAGTATCTAGAAACAAAAAGACCTCCCATCGGGAGGTCTTATGTATAAGTTTTATAGGTTTGATAGTTCTTTGTTCTATTTCTTAAGCGAGGTCTAGCTTAAGGATGTCATTTGTGTGTTCTGAAAGTTAGTTCTATAGTTTCCCAATGAGATTTGAGAGATTATGCTTTATCTAAAGCTTGAGCCAAGTCTTCGATAATATCGTCGATATTTTCAAGGCCGATGGACAAACGGATCATATCTGGTGTTACACCAGCAGATTTTTGTTGTTCTTCGTTAAGTTGTGCATGTGTTGTAGACGCAGGGTGAATAACAAGAGATTTAGCATCTGCTACGTTAGCCAAGTTGGAGAAGATTTCCAAAGAATCAACAAGTTTAATACCTGCTTCTTTTCCGCCTTTTACGCCAAATGTGAATACAGCACCAACACCTTTAGAGAAGTATTTATCAGCCAAAGCTTTGTATTTGCTGTCTTCTAATTCTGGATAGCTTACCCATGCCACTTTAGGATGTTTAGTCAAGAAGTCTACTACTTTACGAGTATTTTCAACGTGACGTTCTACGCGCAAGGACAATGTTTCAATGCCTTGCAAGATTTGCCAAGATGCAAGTGGAGTAATGCATGCGCCAGTATCACGAAGCAATTGAGCGCGGATTTTTACAGTGAATGGAATTGGCAAATCACCATATACTAAACCATTGTAGTGTTCATCACCTTCGGAGAAGCCAGGGTATTTGCCAGAACCTTTATAATCGAATTTACCAGATTCTACTACTACACCAGCCAATGTTGTACCATGACCACCAAGGTATTTAGTAGCAGAGTGAACAACTACGTCAGCACCATGTTCTAATGGACGGAACAAGTATGGAGATGCAAATGTGTTATCTACGATCAAGATAATGTTGTGTTTATGTGCAATATCAGCTACTGCTTGTACGTCGATAAGGTTGATACCTGGGTTACCGATAGACTCGATGTAAACAGCTTTTGTATTTTCATCGATAGCTGCTTCAAATTCTTCTAAATTATCAGGATTTACAAATTTAGTTTCGATACCAAAACGTGGTAATGTAGCTGTGAACAAGTTATAAGTACCACCGTATAAAGTGGAAGCTGCTACGATATTGTCGCCCGCATTAGCTACGTTCAAAATAGAATATGTAATCGCTGCGGAACCAGATGCTACTGCGATACCACCAGCACCACCTTCAAGTTGTGCCACACGAGCATCCAATACATCAGTAGTAGGATTGCCAAGGCGGGAATAAATACCACCAGGATTAGTCAAAGCAAAGCGACCAGCTGCTTCTTCTGCATCTTTAAATACGAAAGATGTAGTTTGGTAAATAGGTACTGCACGAGAACCTGTTGGATCTACCGTATGACCGGCATGTAATTGTAATGTTTCAAATCTGTATTGTTTGCTCATTATAACAACTCCTTTATATTAACTATATATTAAGTTCACTCTTTATACCTAGTATAGTACTATGTTTTAAAATTTATGTCTACAATTAATTTATATCGTTATCCATAGCTTGAAGCTATAGCCAATTATACGCCCTCAAAACCTAGAATTAAATCAAGCTCTAAAGAGCAACAAATCAAGCTATCCCCTTTCTTATATATAAAAAAGCCCCTAATTACTTTCCGAGAGTATTTCTCTGTAGAAACCTTAAAAAGTAATTAGGGGAATTTTCTAGTAACGATAATTTAGATATAGGCACCTAAGTTTTTATCGCGTTCAAATTTCATTTTTTGAATTTGTTCAATAATGTACGGTGTCTCTTGGTATACATAGTAATTTAACCAGTTTGTAAATAACAATGTACTTACAGAACGCCAGCGTACGATAGGACGTTGTTTAGGATCATCATCTGGGAAGTAATTTTCAGGAACTGCAATATCCAACCCTCTTTTAACATCTCGTTCATATTCACGATTAAGTGTATCCCAATCGTATTCGGCATGACCAAATACAAAGATATGTTTATTGTCTAAGCTGCGAACAATAGCTGCCCCTGTTGCCTCAGAACCTGCCAACAATTCCAAATCTCGATTTTCCTTAATTTGCTCTAAGGAAACCGTTGTATGACGGGAGTGTGGCATCCAGAATTTCTCATCAAAACCACGTAATAATACTGGACGATCATTGTAAATATCATGTTCGTACACGCCGAATAACTTCTCATCCATAATGGATTTATTAATACCAAAATGATGATACAAACCAGCTTGAGCGCCCCAGCAGATATAGAACGTAGAGTATACATGCTCTTCGCCCCAGTTCATAATTTCTACTAACTCAGGCCAATAGTCTACCTCTTCAAAAGGCATTAACTCTACAGGAGCCCCTGTAATAATCATGCCGTCAAAGAACTCGTCTTTTACCTCCTCAAAGGTACGGTAAAAAGTTTCTAAATACTGCTCATCTGTATTTTTTGATTTTCGAGATGCAGTATGTATTAAGGTTAAATTAACTTGTAACGGGCTATTACTAAGAGCACGTAAAATTTGAGTCTCTGTAATCTCTTTAGTAGGCATCAAATTGATTAACAGAATATTCAAA
The DNA here is from genome assembly GCF_013393365.1 of Veillonella nakazawae. Lineage (NCBI taxonomy): Bacteria > Bacillati > Bacillota > Negativicutes > Veillonellales > Veillonellaceae > Veillonella > Veillonella nakazawae. Next base: position 313,908 of record NZ_AP022321.1, on the reverse strand, counting down.
GGTCGGATTTGTTGATTTTCCGCCCGTTCTGTATCCATTACGAAAATATTCTCTTGAGCTAATTTCGTAATGGCCGGTAAATTTTTTATTACTTTAATAGGCATATTATCACCTCTACACACTAAACAATTTGATAACCTAATCTAACTAATCTAACTAATCTGATTAAAATCCTCTAGCCTCGTAGGCACGGCGCCAAGCTTCAAGGCCTTCTTCCAATGTTTTACGAGGACACGCTACATTGATACGTTCAAAGTCTTCACCATCAACACCAAACATGGAACCAGTATCAAGCCACAATTTAGCTTCATTGATAATCCATTCATCACGCTCTTTAGGGCTTAATGGCAACTTGGAGCAATCTAGCCACATGAGATACGTCCCTTCCGGACGATATACATGAATTTTCGGCATATATTTTGCTACATAGTCGATGGTAAATTGAATATTATCTTGAATATATTCTTTTAACTCGTCTAGCCAAGGTGCCCCAACTTTGTAGGCCCCTTCACAACCAACGATGCCCATCGTATTTAACTGGCTATAACCAGCGCTGTCGATTTCTTTAATAAAACGACCACGTAAGGAATCATTAGGAATGAAAATATTACTTACTTGTAAGCCGGCGATGTTGAAAGTCTTGCTCGGTGCAGTACATACGATGCAATGCTCTGCATAGCTTTCACCTAGGTCAGCAAAGACCTTATGAGTATGCCCTTTCCAAACAAAATCAGCGTGGATTTCATCGCTTACGATGAGTACATTATGTTTAATACAAATGTCGCCAAGTCGTTTTAACTCATCCTCAGTCCACACGCGACCTACGGGATTGTGGGGATTACATAAGAGAAATAATGTTACATTTTCCTCAACGATAGCCCGTTCAATGCCTTCAAAATCAATGGTGTACTTCTCTTCGCCTTTGATTAATGGCACATTTATGAGACGACGGTCATTATCATCGATCACCATGCTAAATGGATAATACACCGGTTGATTGATGAGTACCCCTTCCCCCTCCTTGGTGAAAGCGCGAACAGCCATGGCCAAAGCAAAGACGATACCTGGAGTTTTAACGAGCCATTTTCGGTCTGGCGTCCAGTTAAAGCGCGTAGTAAACCAATTTTGTAGCACTTCAAAGTATTCGTCATCGGATTCGGTATAACCAAATACGCCATGGTTCACGCGGTCCAATAAGATTTGCTTCAACTCAGGGGGAATTTCAAAATCCATGTCCGCTACCCAGAATGGCAACACATCGGCTGGTTTACCGCGTTTAACAGCAAAATCGTATTTTAAAGATTTTGTGTGGGTTCTATCTAAAATTTGATCAAAATTATATTGTCCCATAGGAACTCCTTTATTTATTGAAAGCTTGTTCCAAGTCCGCAATCAAGTCATCAGTATCTTCAATACCTACAGATAGACGCAATAAACGTCGTGTAATACCTTTGCGCTCAGCATCTTCAGGTTTTAAATCTGGATGTGTTTGCGTTACAGGGTAGGTCAACAAGGACTCTGTACCACCAAGACTTTCAGCAAATTGAATAAGCTCAATGCCTTCTAATACTTTTTTAGCCGTTTCTTCGCTATCTACTTCAAAGGACAACATGCCGCCAAAACCAGTCGTTTGGGCTTTATTAATTTCATAGCCTGGATGTTCAGGAAGACCTGGGAACAATACTTTAGTAACCTTAGGTTGTGTTTTGAGCCATTCCGCAAGAGCAATGGCATTCTTTTGGTGTTGCTCCATACGAAGGGCCAATGTTTTAATGCCGCGAATTACGAGCCAGCTATCCATAGCGGACAAACAAGCACCTACGGTTTTGTATGTTAAGCGCAATTTCGCAGCCAATTCATCGTCTTTTACAATGGTGAAACCAGAAATTACATCGTGATGACCACCGATGAATTTTGTACCACTATGAACGACAATATCTGCACCCAACGTTAAAGGTTTTTGGAAATATGGGCTCAAGAATGTATTGTCGATGATTACAAGCGCATTACGCTCATGGACTAACGCGCAGAGAGCGCGAATATCGGTAATCTCCATCATAGGATTTGTTGGTGTTTCAATATATACAGCCTTTGTATTCGGTTTGAAAGCAGCTTTCACCGCATCAAGATCAGAGGTACCTACATATGTAAATTCTATGCCATTTTGTTCGTAAATATTTGTGAACATACGGATAGAGCCACCATATAAGTCATCACCTAAAATGATATGGTCTCCAGGGGAGAATAGATGGAATACTGCATCCACTGCGGCCATACCAGAGGAGAATGCTAATGCATCCGTACCTTCTTCAAGGCCTGCAATCAATTGTTCCAAGCGGTCGCGCGTCGGATTAGACTCACGCGTATATTGATAACCTGTTGTATCACCCAACTGTGGATGAGAAAATGTACTAGACATATAAATTGCAGGGGAAATTGCACCAGTACTATCTGGCTTGCCACTGCCGTGAACACATTTTGTATTAAATTTCATTCCAATCAACTCCTCATATTTGTATACAATATGTTAATTGTAAAGTAGACAATGACTAAGGTCAATAAAAATGGGCACTCATACTGTATGAGTGCCCTTAAAAAGTCATATCTATTTTGAATGGCTTGCCATAACTATAAGTTAAGTTAGACTAATTTTTAGTACGTTTTGTAATAAGTAGAGCCAAAATAATGCCCAAAGAAGATGTTACCAATTGAGGCCAACTAGATACAAATAACATAGTATTTACAATCTTTGGTGGGAATTGGAATAGTGAAAAGAACAAAGAATATCCTCCAAAGAGAACACCTGCTTTTACCAAGGCCGCCACGATGATAAGCAAAGCCTTTGGTTTATGTTGTAACCAGTGCGCTACGAATACATAGGCTGTCGTGCCAAGGGCGGTAATCAAAATAAACGGTGGCAACGGCAACATGCCTTGTAAATGTGCTACTACTGGTGCAATCCAAGCAATAACAAGACCATTTTTCCAACCATGTCGCCATGTGGCTAGTACAAACGTAGCAGATGTAATAGAACCGATGAGGAACATACTCACCTGGTTAGGAATAAATGGGAAAATGAGACGCAAGCTTTGCGCCAATAAGGCTACGGCCAACAATAGACCTGTGCCCGTAATAGACTTTGTAGACATAAGAACCTCCTACTATACGATATAGATTTCACAAGAGGTACCCACCTCATATTTCAAATTAAGCCTCTACAAAATATAGACGCGCTCGATCATATACCCAATTATACACATACGTATAACCTAAGATAACCAATGTCATCGTTATATCCGTCATAAAAGCCATCCAAAAGCTCATCTGCATCATGTACATAATAATCGGTACAGTAGCAAGCATAAATAGACCTTCAAACAATACGGCATGGATTGTGCGGATAATTGGGCCTCGTGCTAATCGATCACCTGGTACTAATTTATCAAAAATCCAGTTAAATACAAAATTCCAAACCATAGCTAGCAAGGAAAAAATAACCATCAATACAAAAGGCTGTCCATCATGCGGAACAAACTGCATTACCAAACAACCAATTAAAATACAACCAAGCTCATATAAAATCGACTGCACCACACGCTCTGAAGCAGACATAATAATAAACACCTCCACCAGTAATCTAGATAAGAAATTTACTATCATATCACTATTATATTTAATTTTTTAGATTTGTCGAGTTTTGTGAAGTATTGCCATTTTAAGATAGAAAAAGCCGCCATATGTCTATCCAGCGACTTGCCCTTTGAAGTGAGTATTGCCATTTCAGGATAAAAAGAAGCCGCATTGTATCTACTAAGCGACTTGCCCTCTTGAAGTGAGCTATGCCATTTTAAGATAGAAGAAGCCGCCATATGTCTGTCCAGCGATTTGCGTTTTCAGAAGTGAGTATTGCCATTTTAGGATAAAAAGAAGCCGCATTGTATCTACTAAGCGACTTGCAGCGAATGGAGCGCAAGGAGATACAATGCGGCGGAGCACTTTATCCTAAAAGTGGCATTACGAACTGAATCCATGGAATACCCACCACGATAAAGATCGCAAGATAGATAATCCCAAAGATAGCGCCTAATTTCCAGAATTCAGGACCTTTGTTATAGCCACTAGCAAACCAAATTGGGCTGTGACCAGTACCATATGGTGTAAGGATACCCATAATACCCATCGGTACTAAAAGAATTAACATAACTTGAGCTGGATCAACACCAGGAATTTGAAGAATTAGAGTTGCAAACAAGCCTACCATAGCTGTTACATAAGCAGTGCCGGAAGCAAAGAAGTAACGAAGCAAGCAGAATGCTAACAATAAACCAAGAACTGCCATTGTAGGATCTAAAGAAACTAAAGAACCACCTGCAGATTTAGCAAGCCAGTCTAAGAAGCCTACGTTTTTAAGGCCAGCAGCCATTGGTACGAGTGTAGCGAACCAAGTCAAAACGTTCCATGCTGGTTTGTTAGCAAGGAAGTCTTGCCATGTCATAATCTTAGTGAAAATCATCAAGATAATAACAATTAAAGCCGTTGTAGTTGGGTTTACTTTGAATGTAGAAGCACCAATCCACAACACAAGAGCCAATACAGAAATTAAGGCCATGAAGATTTCACTGCGTGTCATGGAACCTAGTTTCTTGTACTCATCCTTTGCCCAGGCTGCAATTTCAGGGGAACCTTTTACCTCTGGCTTGCAGAATACATAGGTCAACAATGGAGTGATGATGAACAAGATAAGGCCTACTGGCAAGAATGCGAGGAACCATGTGCCCCAGTTCGCCGCTACGATACCAGATTTAGCAGACAATTCTAGAGCCAATGGATTTGGCGCTGCACCAGTCAAGAAGATAGAGCTAGATACACATGTAGTTGCCAACGCTACCCAGTTCAAATAAGAACCAATTTTACGAGGGTTCTTATCTGGATAGGAATCAAACATCGGACAAATACTAGATACGATTGGATAAATCGTACCACCAGAACGAGCCGCATTACTTGGAATAAATGGAGCCAACACAAGGTCCGTAATAGCAATGGCATAACCAAGACCTAAGGAAGACTTACCAAGCTTTGCTACAAGGAACAAAGCAATACGACGACCAAGGCCAGAGTTTTCATAACCAATACCAATCATGAAAGCGGCAAAGATCAACCATACGATGGCATTAGAGAAACCACTAAGGCCCCAGCTGATAGCTTGCGCATCAGTAATCGCCTTAGCGACACCGGTTGCTTTATCTACCACAGGGGCAGGACCAACCTTAAACAACATAGACACGGTAACAGCAATGATACCGATGAAAGCTGGTGGCATTGGTTCTAAAATCAACCCTACCACGAGGCCAGCGAAAATACTTACATAAATCCAAGAATTTGCGCTAAGACCTTCAGGAGCACCGATGAGCCATACAATAATAGCTACTACAAGCGGTGCGAATAATTTCCAATTCAACTTCATTAGAAACTCTCCTTACTACTTCAAAACAAAAATTACAAAAAAAAATGCCTATTTAGTATATCAAAAATTTTAATAAGATGATATAAACTTAATCATAACACTTATTAATTGATAATAAACTTTTAGTAATAAATTTCATCCTACTAGATAATTTTAATTTTATGCAATATAATATAAATATCAAAAATTATTGATTTATCAAAAGGATTCACATGAAACCATTTATGCATTATATAAAACCCTTATGGTTTCCTGCTGCCATAGTATCGCTTCTTTCCTTACTCACCGTGGCAGGCACATTATATATACCAACATTAACGGCAACCATCATCAATGATGGTGTCCTCAAAGGCGACCTAGAGATGATTACCAGCTCTAGCATAAACATGCTTGTTGTGGCACTACTAACCGTCCTATCCGCTATTCTAGGCGTTGCTATGAGTGCTCATATCTCAGCATCTGTAGGCAAGGTATTGCGTGACGATCTAGTAAAAGCATTACAATGCTTTTCACTCCGTGACTTTACGCACTTTGGTACCGGCACTATATTGATGCGCACAAGCAGGGACGTAGAAAAAATTCAATCTGTTCTCGGAGAAGGTTTAAATATGATCCTCCCTATGCCACTCATGATTTGCGTCGGTCTAGGACTTACCTTCTATAAGAGCTGGCAACTAGGTCTCGTCATCCTTGCCGTTATGGCTTGCATGATACTTACCATTATCTTTATTGAAAGTCGCGCCTTGCCAATTATCAAAGCTATACAATTAAAGCTAGATGATATTACTGATCTAGTCCGAGATCATATCGTAGGTATGCCTGTTATCAGAGCTTTCAATAGGAGAACCTACGAAAACGACAAGGAAATTGTTATTTTTTCAGAGTCCGCCCGACTGAACAAAAAACTGCGCCAAACCTTTGCCATCGGTTTACCGACGATACTCATTCTATTTAATATGAGTACCGTAGCTATTCTCTGGTTCGGCGGCTACAATGTCAGCATGGGCGCCCTACAAGTTGGTGATATCATGGCCGTTATCGAGTATGCAAACCTCATCCTATTGAGCATGCTCATGGCCATATTCGTAATCATCGACATCCCGGAAGCTATCGTGTGCTACGCTCGTATTCGTGAGTTATTAGAACACGAAAATACAGATACTTTCCCTGAACCATATGCTAGTAGTATTACAAATTCAATGTCTCAATCTACTAAGCATTCTACCAATCAAGGAAGCTACCAAAACTCTACGGCTATGGCAACCGCAACCGCAACTGCAACCGCAACCGATAATACCCCACTTTTGGAATTCCGCAACGTTACATTCCGTTACGACAATGCTGAATCCCCTGCGCTTGAAAATATCTCCTTTAAGGTATATCATGGCGAAACTTTAGCGATTATGGGCGATATCGGTTCCGGTAAAAGTACAATCACCAACCTCATCCCTCGCCTCTTCTCTATTGAATCTGGAGATATTCTCTTTAAAGGTAAATCCATTTATGATTGGAATGTAGATGACTTGCGCGCTCATATTGGCTATGTACCGCAAAAGGCTTATTTGTTTACCGGAACTATCGATATGAACGTTCGATATGGAGCCGCATCAGGACAAGTACTGTCTGTAGAAGATGTAGAAAATGCATGCCACTTGGCTAAGGCAGATGAGTTTATCAATCGTCTCGACGGTGGTTACCAGTATACGGTTTCTCAAGGTGGTACCAATCTATCTGGTGGTCAACGGCAACGCCTTGCCATGGCTAGAGCCTTAGTGCGTAAACCTGATTTATTCATATTCGACGATAGCTTTTCCGCCCTAGACGGCACTACAGAACGTGCTGTTCGTACAGCGCTACATGAGGAGTTACAAAAGGACAATCGGCCAGCCCTCATTTCTGTGGAGCAAAAGGTAAGTGCCGCAAAAAAAGCAGACCATATTCTAATCATCAACAGGGGTCAAGTTGCAGGATATGGTACACATGACGAGCTAGCAACTACCTCTACTGTATATCAACAGATTTTAGCATCTCAGGAGGTGACAGCATGAGCCCATTACGTCGTTTCCTAATCGAATCTAAAAGCCAATGGGGCTGGCTTGCGCTCCTCATCTTAGCACTTATTACTGCGGCTATATTTGAGGTCTCCGCTCCAGTGTTACTTGGTAAAGTGGTAGATGCTATTGTTAGTGGATTACAAACAGATCAAGATATCAATACTATCTTTACCTCTATTGATACAATCATCCTCTGGCTTATTGCCATCTATAGTGGGCATGCCTTATTCACCTACTTTGGGGAATACGTGATGGCCTCTATCGGTTCAAAGACAGTACTCGCTTTACGTACACGCATGAGTACTCATTTATACTCATTGCCTATCGAGTACTTTCACGATCACCAGCGGGGCGATTTATTAAGCCGCCTTACGTCTGATTTAGATACTGTAGCAGAAACAATCGGTAGAGGTGTACCAGGCCTCGTATCCGCCATTATCGGCATTATTGGTGCTACTGCTATGATGCTTTGGATTAGCCCTATATTAGGGGCCTCCATTATCGGTATTATACTGGTCGGCATCGTATGCTTAACGTGGCTATCTAAACGAGCGCGCCGCGTGTACCTTAGAAATCAGAATGCCTTAGGCGCTTTCAATAGTGGCATTGAAGAAATCGTTGTAGGAAAACCAATCATTCAAACCTTTAGCCTAGAAGATACTACGACGAATCAAGCACAGGTGCTGAATGAAAATCTATTTAAAAGTATGCGAAGCGCTGCTTTTACCAGTCAGCTCGTAGAACCTCTTGTAAAATTTCTAAATCAATTCACCTATTGCCTCGTCGCTATTCAAGGGGGCCTCATGGTGTTGCGTGGGTCCATTTCTATCGGTGATATCCAGGCCTTCTTCCTCTATGTAGGACAAGTATCGGATCCTCTATCTCGCAGCTCCTATATCATGACAAAATTTCAAGAAACTGCCGCCGCCCTAGGCCGTATTTATGAAGTCATAGATACACCATCTGAAATCGATAATGGAAAACTCGTGTTATCTAATAGTAAATCCCCTATTAACACAGATACAATTGACTCGGATTCCTCTATAATAGCTAATACCTCGAATCCTATAACGCATACAGGCACTATCGACTTTGAACATGTTGATTTTGGCTATACACCATCCAATGTGTTTATGAGGGATATCAACATTCATATTCCTGGTGGATCCATGGTAGCCATTGTAGGCCCTACAGGTGCTGGTAAATCAACCTTGGTGAACCTCATCATGCGCTTTTACGATATTATGAAAGGCTGCATCACCATTGATGGTATCGACATTCGTGATGTATCTCGTGAAAGCTTACATAATACGGTAGGCATGGTATTGCAAGATGCATGGATTTTCACAGGCACTATTGCTGATAACATCGGCTACGGTAAGCCAAATGCTACTCGTCAGGAAATCGAATATGTAGCAAAGCTAGCCATGGCAGATCACTTTATCCGTACCTTGCCAAATGGTTATGATACAGTGCTCAAACAAGGTGGTGATGACCTATCTCAAGGTCAACGCCAATTGATTACCATCGCTCGTGCCTTCTTGGCAGACCCTAGTATTCTTATCCTCGACGAAGCAACGGCTAACGTAGATACCCGCACCGAGGTGGAGGTTCAAAAAGCCATGAACACCCTTCTCAAAGGTCGAACTAGTATCGTTATCGCCCATCGCTTATCAACAATAAAAAATGCCGATTTCCTACTAGTTGTAGAAAACGGCACCATTGTAGAACAAGGGACACACCAAGAACTGATAGAGTGCGGTGGTCACTATAAAGAACTATACGCAAACTATGCTGCGGGTATGAGCGTATAGAACAAAGACCTCTCGAGCCTTTTAAAATCAGGTTTAAAATTATCCTTACATAGTTCCGCAAACGACAAAAAGAACCACTGATAAGCTACAACTTATCAGTGGTTCTTTTTTATACATCAACTAAGCATGTTTTATATATTCTATTCACCTTTTGGTACGAACCATAGTCCGTTATTATTTTTCTGCATGTAGTCTTTGAATTCTTGAGAGTGGTAAGCTGCTACGATGTCTTTTGCCCATTGTGCATCTTTATTTTTCTCGTTAACTACGACTTGTAGTAACCATTGTGGTAGTACATCTTCATTTGCCAATGCAGATTTAGGATCAATTTTTGCATTATAGATAATAGCGCCTGTAATAACGATATAATCGAAGTCAGTACGTACAGAAGGAATTGTAAGGGATTTCATTTCTGTAAATTTAAGATGTTTAGGGTTTTCAATAATGTCTGCTTGTGTTACTGTCGCTAAATCTTTATTTGGATCAAGTTTAATCCAACCGATTTTTTGCAATAACGCATAGGCACGTGCCATGTTAGATGCATCATTTGGTACCGCAATAGTATCACCATCTGCCACTTGGTCTAAAGATGTTTTGGAACCGCTAAAGATACCTGCTGGTACAGTTGGAATTGGAGTCAACGCTACAAGATGACCATTTTGCTTTTCATTAAAGTTTTTCATATATGCTGTATGTTGTTCAACGTTGAAATCTACTTCACCATCGCTCAACACTTGGTCCGCTTGTACCAAGTCAGACATATCTACACCTTTAAAGGTATAGCCTTGTTTTTCCAAAATTGGTTTTACACCTTTTTCAAACAATTCAGAGTAAGGACCTTGAGACTTACTATAGGATAATTCTTTTTTAGCACCATTATCGCTATTGTTTGAGCCGCAGCCTGCGATAAAAGCTACGCTAAATACTAATGCCGCACCGAGGGCAAGAAGTTTCTTAAATTTCATAGTACATTCTCCTATACTTTCACAATCAATATAACCAAAATCTATGTCATCAAATCAGGAACGACGCGCACGACGTGCAAAGTAGTTACCTATTGTTTGAATAATTTGAACAAAAATAATTAAAATAACAACGGTAAATAGCATCAATGGGAAATTCAACCGTTCATAACCATAGGTGAGAGCCAAATCACCTACACCACCTGCACCAATAGCACCAGCCATAGCAGTAGCACCGATTAGACCAATAGTACCGGTCGTAATAGATAAGATAAGTGAACCCTTTGCCTCTGGTAAAAGGAAATGCCAAATCACTTCAAAATGGGATGCCCCCATCGATTGTGCAGCCTCGATAATGCCTTTATTAACCTCTAAAATAGAGTTTTCAAAGAGTCGCGCAAGATAAGGCGCAATGAATATAACAAGCGGTACGATGGCCGCCGTTGTACCAACCCGAGTACCAACAATCATCTTAGTCAACGGTAAGATAAACACCATCAAGATGATAAATGGGACGGAACGCACAATATTAACAATTGTATTTGTAATGGTGTAAACAATGCTATTTTTAACAATACCATTCGGATTTGTTACCACCAGTGTCACTGCGATAATCAGCCCTAGTACGGTACCAATGAATAGAGATAGGAACACCATGTATAATGTTTGTTCTGCAGCTAGTAATAACTGCGAACCTGGAACACCAAGTTCTTGCATGAAGAAGTCCATTATAGTGTCACCTCCTGCCATTCAATACCTTGTGTCACAAGATACTCTTTCACCTTGCCCACCTCAAGATCGTCGCCAATAAACTGAACAATAAAAATACCAAGTACTGTATGCTCTAGCTCTGTTACGGTAGCGAATAATACACTTGTTTCCAAATCAAATATTTTATTAATATGATATAGAACATTATCGGTCGTATTATTTCCTAAAAAGTGCATCTTAAGAATTGTATATGGCCTTTTATCACAAGCCAAAGTATGTTTCACTGTTGATGGAATTTCATCAGGAATTACAGTACGTACAAATCGTTTAGTTGTTTCATGTTTAGGTTTACTAAACACCTCAAGTACGGAGCCGCTCTCTATAAGCTTTCCATGTTCCATAACCACAACGCGGTTACAAATTTTTTGAATTACATCAATCTCATGAGTGACGATAACAACTGTTACCCCAAGTTCACGATTAACGCGCTCCAATAATTGAAGAATAGACTCTGTCGTATCTGGATCAAGAGCACTTGTTGCTTCATCGCATAAAAGAATCGATGGATCTGTAGCTAACGCACGGGCAATGCCAACGCGCTGCTTTTGACCACCTGATAATTCGCCTGGATAGGCATTTGCTTTATCCCCTAAATCAACAAAGTCTAACAAGGTTTTAACCTTCTTATCAATCTCTGATTTAGAAACTTTATTTAGAATTAATGGAATCGCCACATTATCATATACAGACTTAGCATTCAACAAATTGAACTGTTGAAATACCATGCCGATGCGCTTACGCACCTTTCTAAGCTCGTTAAAACTTAAGCCATTGATATTCACACCATCTATTTCAACATGACCAGAGGTAGGTACCTCTAAGGCATTAATCATGCGTAGCAGTGTAGATTTACCAGCTCCACTAAAGCCAATAATGCCAAATATGTCGCCTTTTTCTATGGTAAAGTTTACATCAGATAATGCAGTAACCTTTTGCTTATTAACGTCGAACTCTTTCGTTACATTTCGTATAGCAATCACTGTACCACCTCTTTCCCTACTATATGGTAGGAATTAATCTTAACCTTAAAACATATCTTCAAGGTATGTTTTAATTATGTACTTAGATTACTACAATTTATAAGGACTGTCAAACAAAAAAGAACCTTACCCATCAATAGGTTAAGGTTCTCTTTTATATAACGCTTATATTATAAGGGTTTATATCCCTATTTTTATATCTTTTACATCAAATCTAGATGATTCAGACTCTAACAAAATTAACTTATCTATATCGATTAAAAAGATATAGAGATCCTAAAATAACAGGTGCCCCAATATAGAGCCCCATGTTTGGTATTTCGCCCAATAAAAAGGCTGCTACTATGGCTGCCACAATCGGCGAGATATACATAAAGTTAGTTACATCAGACACCTTTTCAGCATGTTCAAAGGCATAGCTCCAGAATACAAATCCTAGTGCACTAGAGAAGAATGCTAAGTACAGCATGGCAAGCTTTGCACTAATAGGTGCGGCTACGATCATATCAATAGCGTGATCTGCAACTGGCAATGCCATGATGGCACCGGTAAACATGGACCACATGGCGATGGTGATAGAATTATACCCTTTCAAGCTAAGCCCGCGATTCAGAATGTTATAAATTGCAAATAGTACCATCCCTATCAACGTCCATATGGCCCCCATAGGAATCGTTAGAGTTGAGTTCCAAAGAATAATAACAGCTACGCCTACAAAGGCTGTTACGGTGAAAAGCCAACCAATAGGACGTATTCTATCTTTATAAACAATCAATGCCATCAGAGCCGTTACCATCGGGGTCAAAGCCATAATAATACTTGATGTAGCTGCTGGTATCGTTCGCAAGCCTTCGTTAAACACAACTTGGTAAACGAAGTTCCCCGTAGCACCTAATAAAATATATATGCCCCACTCACGCCAGGATGTAGGAATGTGTAATCCTTTAAACACACCAATAATTAGCATGAGTATAGCACCGCCTACTACCCTCGCGACAGAGAGCGTTAATGCATCTACTGATTGTAATGCCAGTTTACCAAACGGAAATGCTGTAGCCCATACGGCAATCGTGGCAGATGCACCCAAAATAGCTTTCATTCGATTTGTCATTAGCATCCACCTTTCACAGTATCTTTATAGGATCTTTAAATTTACATTACGCTAAATACACGTATTCACAAGTGATTGAGAACTAACGCATCCTATCTAAACTAAGTCCATCAAAACACAGCATATATTACATAACATATTTTAATATTACCATAATACATTACTAATACTATAAAAAATTAGTTCTCTTATTCGAACTCTTTCTATTTATTGATATAAATTTTCATTATCTAACAATAATAGAGTTTCCCCAACACCTAAGTATATATCGTTCAAACATTACAGTTTATTACTATAGTTAAAGACTTTATAAAGAACACAAACTACTGAATTTAAATATAAATAACTACTATACTTACGAAAACTGCATAGCATGTATTGAAAATATATATCATTTAAAATTTGTTAAATCAGGACAAACATTGTACACTATAGGCATAGAAATCTATAGTTATATCCTTTTATGGAGGTGCAAAATGCAACATACTGCATGGAAAGAATTTAACACAGGTGTGTGGGATAAAGCCGTTGATGTACGCGACTTTATTCAAAGAAACTATATCCCCTATGAAGGGGACGATTCCTTCCTTGCTGGTCCTACAGAAAGAACGACAAAATTATGGGACCAAGTAATGAAGCTTTATGAGGAAGAACGTGAAAAAGGCGGCATGCTCGATGCCGATACTTCCGTGGCCACACACATTACTGCCCATGCGCCAGGATATATCGACAAAGACCTCGAAACAATCGTTGGTTTGCAAACTGATAAACCACTAAAACGCGCTATGTTCCCTTATGGTGGCTTGCGTACAGCAAAATCTGCTATTGAAGAATACGGCTTCAAAATGGATCCAAAAACAGAAGACTTCTTCAAAAAGCACCGTAAAACTCACAATGATGGCGTATTTGATGTATATACACCTGAAATGCGTGCCGCTCGCACAGCTCATATCGTAACTGGTTTGCCTGATGCTTACAGCCGTGGCCGTATCATTGGCGACTATCGTCGTATCGCGTTGTATGGTATTGATTACCTCATCGAAGATAAAAAAGAACAATTCAACATTACTATGGGCGATATGCTAGAAGACGTAATTCGCGACCGCGAAGAGATTCAAGAACAAATCCGTTCCTTGAAAGAATTGAAAGAAATGGCCGCCTCTTATGGTTACGACATTTCTGGACCAGCTAAAGACGTTAAAGAAGCTATGCAATGGATTTACTTTGGCTATCTTGGCGCTATTAAAGAGCAAAACGGTGCTGCTATGTCCATCGGTCGTAACTCTACATTCCTAGACATCTACGCAGAACGTGACCTTCGCAATGGTACATATACAGAAGAACAAATCCAGGAATTCGTAGATCACTTCATCATGAAATTGCGCATGGTTCGCTTCGCACGTATCCATGAATACAATAACTTGTTCACAGGTGACCCTGTGTGGACTACTGAATCTATCGGTGGTATGGGTACTGACGGCCGCACATTAGTTTCCAAAATGTCCTTCCGTTACCTACATACATTGACTAACCTTGGTCCTGCTCCAGAACCAAACCTCACTGTATTGTGGTCTCCTCGCATGCCAATCGGCTTCCGCCGATTCTGTGCGAAATTGTCCATCGAAACATCTTCCATCCAATACGAAAACGACGACTTAATGCGTCCTAACTCTGGTGATGACTACGCTATTGCATGCTGCGTATCCCCAATGCGTATTGGTAAAGAAATGCAATTCTTCGGCGCTCGTTCCAACTTGGCTAAATGCTTGCTTTATGCAATCAATGGCGGCGTTGACGAAAAATTAAAGAAACAAATTGGTCCTAAATACCGCCCTATCACTTCCGAATACTTAGAATTCGATGAAGTATGGGAAAAATTCGACGACATGATGGAATGGTTAGCAGGCGTATATGTAAACGCCTTGAACATCATTCACTACATGCACGACAAATACGCTTATGAAAAACTAGAAATGGCATTGCATGACCGCAAAGTAACACGTTGGTTTGCAACTGGCATCGCTGGTTTATCCGTAGTAGCTGACTCCTTGTCTGCTATTAAATACGCTAAAGTAAAACCTATTCGCGACGAAAACGGCATTGCTGTTGATTTCGAAATCGAAGGTGACTTCCCTAAATATGGTAACGATGACGATCGTGTAGATAGCTTGGCAGCAAAAGTTGTTTCCACATTTATGAACAAGATTCGTAAACATCCTACATATCGTCAATCCGTTCCTACTATGAGCTTGTTAACAATTACTTCCAACGTAGTATATGGTACTGCAACAGGTTCCACTCCAGATGGCCGTAAAGCTGGTGAAGCTTTCGCTCCTGGTGCTAACCCAATGCATGGTCGTGATACTCACGGTGCTATTTCTTCGTTGGCATCCGTAGCAAAAATGCCATGGCGTGATAGCTCCGATGGTATTTCCAATACCTTCTCTATCATTCCTGACGCATTAGGTAAATCTGGTGAAACATTTGTGTCCCTCAGCGATTTTGATATTGAGTTAGATCCATCTCAATTACCTAACTCCAATACAAACTTCGCATGTAGCGAACCGAATGTTACTATAAAGGAAGATAAATAACGTCTTCCATAGTATCGGACTGCTTTCACCGGCACCGATACGAGTGTTAGTCTTGGTTGAAAGGAGGCAATACCCATGAGCAACCAACAACAAGTTGATAACTTGGTAGAGTTATTGGATGGCTACTCCCAAAAAGGCGGTCATCATTTGAACGTTAACGTGTTCACTCGTGAAACATTGTTAGACGCTCAAAAACATCCTGAGTTGTACCCTCAATTAACTGTTCGTGTATCTGGTTACGCAGTGCACTTCAGCAAATTGACAAAACAACAACAGGACGAAGTTATTTCCCGTACATTCCATCAACAAATCTAATCGAGGTTTACTATGACAGGACGTATTCATTCGGTTGAAACGATGGGTACGGTTGATGGTCCAGGCATGCGCATGGTGGTCTTTCTCCAAGGATGTCCCATGCGTTGTGCTTATTGCCACAATCCTGACACATGGAATGAAACTAGCGATGATGCTAAGTTCATGACTGTTGAAGAATTGTGGGACCAGTACGAACGTAACCGCCAATTCTATGCTAATGGTGGTATCACCGTCACAGGTGGGGAAGCTCTAATGCAAATCGACTTTGTTACTGAGCTTTTCACATATTTCCGTGAAAGAAACGTCCATACCTGTTTAGATACAAGTGGAATTTGTTTTGATCCCCACCAAGAGGTGGCATACCGTAAATTACTCAGTGTCACTAGTCTCGTCATCCTAGATATTAAAGAAATCGATCCTGATAAACATCTGTGGCTAACAGGCAAACCATTAGAGCCCATTATTGGGTTTGCTCGATTGACAGCAGACGTAGAAGTTCCCATTTGGGTTCGTCATGTTGTAGTTCCTACGATTACAGATAATGCAGATCATCACTATCGTCTAGGCTTTTTCCTAGGATCTCTGAAAAACTTACAAGCCGTTGATTGCTTACCATATCACGTTATGGGTACTGCTAAATATAAGGAGTTAGGTATTACCTATCGCCTAGAGGGCATACCGGCTGCAACAAAAGATATTGCAGCTAAAGCGACAAGAACCGTGGTGGAAGGCATCAAGGCCTATCGACGCCATTGGTGGAGTCCCATCAAAACACAACATCAATCATAATCAAGTTTGAGGATAACTACCTCCCTTGATATATATACATATATATACCAAGACTTGATCTATGATAGCCCTAAACAATAGAGCCGCCCCCACACAACCGGGGACGGCTCTTATTGTATTTATTGTATTTATTTAGATACTACGTTAATAGGTTCACCTTTGAAGAAAGCTTGTACATTGTCACGAATGATGCCTACCAAGCGTTGGCGTGTTTCAAGGCCTTTCCAGCCCATATGAGGTGTGATAATAACATTATCCAGTGTATATAGAGGGCTATCCTCTGCTGGAGGTTCTACCTCTTGTACATCAAGGCCTGCACCTGCAATGCGTTTAGCCGCTAATGCTTCACAAAGGTCCGCTTCATTAATAAGAGGCCCACGGCCAGTATTTACGATGACTGCACTAGGTTTCATTTTGCTGATAGCTACTTTATTAATCATGTACTTAGTTTGTTCATTCAATGGGCAATGCAATGTAATATAATCACTATGTTCCAGTAATTCATCAAGACTTACATAACGAATGCCATCTCCATCAGCCTTTGGTGTGCGCGTATGAACCAAGATATTCATACCGAGTGCCTTTGCTACTTTGATCACTTCTATACCAATGTGACCAGCACCGACAACACCTAATGTTTTACCATTCACTTCTGTGTGGCTCACTTGTAAATATTTTGTGAAATTACTGCGATCACCTTTAGCAAGCATGCCGATTTGTTTCTGCATGGTAGATGCAAAATTGAGGATCATCATGATTACCGTATGTGCCACACGTTCAGTACTGTACGCTGGGATATTGCACACAGTGATGCCTCTTTCCTTTGCTGCATTAAGGTCGATATTATTATATCCTGTACCCGCTTCTACGATGAGTTTTACAGTATCTGGGAATTGTGAAAGCAAATCAGCCCCTACGGGTAATTCTTTTGTAACTACAACGCGAGCCCCTTGAATACGTTCTATAAGCTCTTCATTTGTACTATTATCATAAACCTGTACATCACTAGATAATACAGAAAAATCTAATGCATGGTCATAATTCATTTTACTTGCATTTACTACTACTACACGTTCGCTCATGAGAACCTCCTACATAGTTATTAAATTTTATAGAGTATACGTAATGTCCAAATCTAGGGGGGTGCATACACCTATTAAGGAAAATACTTCTATATAAATTATACTATTATTTATATGAATTTATACTATTAATATCATAGAGAACTATATTAATTAGTATACTTTCACAATTATTGTATATAATATATGTATAAAAATCATAAAAACAGAATTTCTGTATAAAACTTTCACAAAAGTATTGTGTAATTCCCCAAAAGTTATACAATTATATTAATGTTATATAGAATTGAGGAATACCATGAGACCTACCTATTTGACCATAAATACAAGTCTCGTTCGCGAGAATTTGCGTAAAATTAAAGATAGTTTACCGGAATGGAGCACATCCACAGCTGTTATCAAGGCCAATGGATATGGGCACGGCAGCGTTATGATGGGCCGTATTGCCGTTGAAGAAGGTTATGAATCCTTAGCCGTTGCCATTCCTGAAGAGTCAGTTCCACTTCGCAACGCAGGGATTATGGTACCGATTTATCTACTTGGCCTCACAAGACCTCAGTCCTTTGAGCTTGTAGCAGACACAAATTCCATTCCAGCTGTATGCGAATCTACCGATTTAGAAGCACTCGACAAGGTAGCAGAAAATCACGATATGATTATCCGCGTTGCAGTCGCCGTTGATACAGGAATGCATCGTATTGGTATCAAGCCTGAAGATGCTGTTGAGTTTATCAAACGCGTTGAGTCCTACGAAAATCTTGAGGTAGACGGTTTCTTCTCTCATATGAGTAACGCCGATGCGGCGGATCAAAGCCACGCTCATGGACAGGCGCAAAAATTCCATAAAATGGTCGATGAAATCCGTGCATTTAGACCTGATGCGGACTATCGCTTCTCTCTTGCCAATAGTGCTGGCTTATTATCCGTAAAAGACAGCTTATTTACCGATGCCCGTCCTGGCATTATTCAATACGGCATTATGCCATCCCTTGATGTGCCAAATCGATTAGGGTTAAAACCGGTCCTCTCCTTCCATAGCGAAGTAGTACATGTACAGCGACTAGAAGCAGGTGAAGGTATCGGTTATGGTTCTACCTATGTAACACCTGAACCAATGACGATTGCTACCATTCCTGTAGGCTATGCAGATGGATACCCTCGTAGCTTATCCAACCGCGGTACAGTCCTCATTCATGGCACACGTTGTCCTGTAGTGGGTCGCATCTGTATGGACCAATTCATGGTGGCCGTTCCAGATACGATTACTGTACAACCAGGTGACAAGGTTGTGCTCCTAGGTTCTCAAGGTCATGAAAGCATCTCTGCACTCGAGATTGCCGCCCTTGCCTCTACAATTCCTTATGAAATCTTTTGTGGATTCTCAGAACGCGTGCCTCGACAATACATATAAAAGGCTAACTATTGTTACTAATAGTAAATGCTCCATATACCAAAAGCGCAGATATACATTATTGTATCTGCGCTTTTCCAATTTCTACTACGGATTTTCCTTATATGATACGTCTTTATATTGAATAAACATAGAAAAAGCCCGTAATACATGCAGCGGTCTACATGTATTACGGGTTTTCCTGCTCCCCTATACCTAGCGTACTGTAAAGCAGTTACGTTCTTATTGTGAGAGAGAGTATTATATACCAAGTATATAATCTTATGATTGGGAGGGAACCACAATGCATAAGGGGCCCTCTGAACGACAGACGGCATAGGAGAGAGTCAATGTTTGTCTATCCACTCCAGAGGGCTGCGTGTGTGTAATTGTTTATTGTGTGTGTAAGTGTATTGTGTATGTGTGTTGTGTATTGTGTGTATAGTATTATGTGTTTAGTGTTCGTGTATTAAAGGGGTTTGCTTTACAGTAGGATAGGCTTAGGATTAGCTTATTTTACGGCTATACCTGTTTTAGCATCCAATGCGATGGATACAGGTTTGTTTTGTGCATCATGGAACTCTACAGTATATATAGGTTTACCATTTTGGTTCACTACAGACCAAGAGTTAATACCAGTTGCTATATTGCCAGTTTGCGCGAAGGCTGCATTGATCGCCACATGTGGAGGTAACACAGTACCAGCATCAATAGCACTAGCTTCCATAGATGCATCATATGCTTTAGGAGTACCTTCAGCTACATTACCAGTTGCCACATCTAGAGTCATGGAATGGGCACCACTAGCATTGAAACCGTCTACTTCATAAATAGCAGTTTTGTCGGCAGCTTTGAAGGATACTTTAGTAATCTTAGAGTCGCCATATTTATTTTCAAATTGATCGATTAAATAATTCGCACCAATTACGAAAATACTATTTTGATCGACTACGCCTGCTTGCTTACTTGTTGTGCTAGGTTGTGATTTTCCACTTTTAGAGTTTTTTTTTCCTCTTTAGTAGTTTCTTTTTTGTCAGCTTTTTTATCTGCTTTTACTTCTTTAGTTTCTTTTACAGCTTTATCAGCTTTAACTGCTTTGTCAGCTTTTACTTTAGGCGCTTTATGTGCTTGCGCTTTTTTAGTATTTTTTTCGTCTTTATTAGCTTCTACTTTTTTATCTGCTGCACGTACTACTTTAGCTTCGCTAGGAGCTTTTGCCACCGCTGCAGTTTCAATTGTAGGAGTTGCTGCTGCTGGATTAGCTGCTGCTGGAACTACAGTGTCTTGAGCAACTGGAGCTTTTACATCTTGAGTTGCTGTTGGAACTGGTGTAGTATCTTTAGCTGCTGGAGTCACTTGAATGGTAGGAACTACTTGATGCGTAGCAGGTTCTGCGACAGGAGCTGCAGTAGCTGCTACCTCTTGAGTTACAGGAACCGGTGTTGCTTGTTCAGCTGCTGTTACTGCTACAGTAGCACCAAATATACCAGCTACTGCTAAAGCAATACTGCTTTTCAAAATAGATTTTTTCATAATATCCTCCTTGATAATCCATATATATGCAAAATCACGCATATATATTTTTAACCAACTCGGTGTTATCGTTATAGTTCCAAAACATATATCTAGCGTGGACTGTAGATATATAGTCTGGAAATTCCCGATATATTTGAGTTCTGTCTTTTGACTGGACACATATTATCGATAATCTATGAAATAAAAATGTAGAACTCACCGGTCTAGCTTATTTTGGGGTGAGAATAAAATGAATTTATATGTAATTTCAATGAAATTCTATAGTATTCGATTTACAACTAAGTATTCTATGAACTAACTCTAAAAAGCCATTTTTCCCATAAATAAAGGAACAGAAGCCACTCATTGTAATTCTCATAATGTAAATATCCCCTTTCATGAGCAAATGTTCACAAAAAAACTCCTTAAAACTATCCTTTTCTACAAAAAAAGATAATTTTAAGGAGTTTAATTCTTATATTTAAGATAATAAGCCTTCTACTATTAAGTTATATTTACTAGTCACCATAGTTTAGTCGTCAAATTTAACAGACAACAACGTACCATTCATAGCATCAATGCGTACATTGACCTCTTTGTCACCTTCTGTACCGAAGCTAACTTTGTATACTATTTTACCTTTATCATATTGTACAGACCACTCATTAAGGCTTGTTGCTTTGCCTTGTGTTTGAGCATAAGCAAAGTTAACTACCGCTGCTGGCGGTAAGATTTCACGAGGATCAAAGGATGTTTTCTTTAAGGATTTATGGAAGTCACCTTCACGTTTTTCAAAGATTTGATTTGTTGCATAGATATAAGTGAGCTCATATTTACCACTTTCATCAACACCTTCTACATCATATCTAATTTGACCACCATCCGCATCAAAAGAGATTTCAGTGATAGCTGCATTTGGATGATTTTGAATAAATGCATTCAATAAACCATTTGCACCTACAATCGCTGCATGGTTTCCATCAACAACTGCAATAGTTGGTTCTACTGCTACTAAAGGCGCCGCACTTGCATTTGGCATACCGAACACTGCTGCCAAGGCTAATACAAGGCTACCTTTTATAAATAAGGATTTCATAGGCTCCTCCATCTCTCAAACAGGACCATAGTGTATATATACAATTATACACTAAATCGATACGATTTATTAATCTTTATTTATAATATTAATGCATAGACCACTGCCCTATGATACAATGCACGTAGAATATTTTTTACTACAAGTGAGACCATTATGATTTCAATATATCCTACTATATATCACACATTTCAATGCAAAGCAGATCGATGTGAAAATACATGCTGCCAACTGTGGACCATCGATATTGACGAGACCACTGCTGAACGCTATCATGCCATGACAGGACCTCTTGGTGAAAGCTTAAGACAAGCCATCACTGTCGATGACGAAGGTAGCCATTTCGTCTTTTCTAAAGAACAACCTATGTGTCCGTTACTCAATGAAAATGGCCTCTGTAAGGTGGTGCTCGAACTAGGTGAAGAAGGCCTATGCGATACATGTCACATGCATCCGCGATTTTATAAATATATTGAGGACCTCGAGCTATGTGGGGTTGGTTTATCCTGTGAAGCATCGGTAGAACTGCTGACAGAAGACATGCAGTCTAATCAAGTAATCTTTACTATTGAAGACGATAACGGCGAATTTAGTCCTGACGAACGTTTAACTATTCAGAATATATTTGAACTATTAGCCTTTGATATAGATCCAGCACTATTTCAATATATTCCATCCCCTGACGCACAGTATTATACTAGACTATTAGATCTATATGGTACCACAGAGCCTATCGATGAAGAATGGACTGCACAAATTAGTGTATTATCTCATGATATAGATAAACTTACTACCTCTGTTCAAACCTATATTGCCACTCACGATATGGGGCTATTCAACAAGGTCTTCCAATACATCTTATATCGTCAAATCGATATGCTAGCAGATTATTCTTTAGAAGCCATCCTTTCCTATGCTAAAGATGGTGTGGAATACATACTTATGACAAGTGCCCTCGAAGGCTCTCCACTTAAACAAGTGGCAAGATGGTCCCAACAAATCGAATACGACGAAGATAATGTAGAACTGCTATTACAACATTATGAAGCAACAAAAAACCTCCTAGTATAAACTAGGAGGTTTTTATATAGTTACGCAAATAGTATGCGCATAATCCAGTTATATAAGAGATTTATAATAAATAATACCACATAAACAGCCCCTACTGTAAGAGGCTCTACTTTCATAAGACGAGATAAAAGTATGACCGCCACATAGATAACGGCACAAACATAGGCTAGTGCTAAAGGAACTAATAGGATCATCAAAAATGGCGTAATATAAATGCAAATAATAGATACCAAAATTAATGCTAATCCCAGTGCGCCGGTATAGCCTTCCACATAAGCAGTGCCCATTAATACTTGCTTGAAATCAAATTCACGCTCTAAGAGAACGCTCAATAATTTCCAAAGTATAAAGCTACCTACAAACCAATAGATTCCAAGACCTATGATTTCTCGTAATATAGAGAATATGCCATATACGGCAGGTATAAAGCCAAATAAAAAACCGCCAAAGGTCATAGCCAAAGGTAATAGTATAATGCCTAACGCAAATCCCAAAATATGGGTAGCACACCAACCGGCGAGGCCAGCTTTGATTCCCTTTTCTAAGGTACCAAACCAGAAGATTTCATCGATCCCCTTCTTCGGTGAACGCACCAGCAGGGATATTTCTCGTAAAAATGTCGTATCCATAACTAACTCCGCTCTCAACTACACTATAAAATTAATTATATCATAAATTTCCAAATTTAAATTATATATAATTAATTTTAATATAAATTAAACGATAAAAAAACCGCAAGACTTTCATCTTGCGGTTATACTACATTACAGTCTTATATTATTTAACTAGGGTATGTACAAATCGGATCCAATGAGGCAATACTGACACTGATAGCAAAGCCACAATAAACATAATAATATATGTTTTTACGATACCTAGTTCCACATAGCGGCGCATGAGCTGGGCCCCAATAAAGACAGCATAATACTGACTAAACATGGTTACAAGATAGGCCATATTCCCTACATATTTCGGCATAGATAGATAAAATAATATGAGCCCCACTATATGGACCAACACTAATACTACGGTACGAAGTGCATTCGTATAAGCTAAGCCATAGATATAGTTTCGCATCACGCCCCTATAGGTCCCAGTACCACCTAGCAATACTAGTAATCGCCATATAACAAAGGCACCTATGATAATTTGAAAAATTAAAAATGATGCATTTGCCAAAGCACTAACCAGATCAAAATGTGTGAGACCAGTCATGCGTTTTATTCCTAATGCGGGAGACACAGCTTTCACTATGAACGGCAAAGCATAGGTCATCACATATAATACAATTGTAGACATTATAAGATTTAGTATAGCTCGAGTATAGGTTCCATTTCTAATAATATTTTGAAAGGATCTGTCACTCAATTTTGTAAATAAATGTAATATGTCCTTATACCAAGTCATAATACTCCTCATATATTATCGAGTTAATGTATATAGCACTTCACATAATAGTGATGCTAAAATAGCGATTAACATAATGCTTAGTCCTTCATAAAAACTGCCATTAATACATGCTCCGGCTATACGCCCCATGGTCTGTAGTAGCAATACAGTACTAAGAATGCATAAAACAATCATGCAAAACCCAATAATGGCTTGCAATAAAATTGGTATGGACGTAAGGATCAACATAATCCCTGCCGTAAGAGTAATCATAGCTACTACTAGTTGAGCAAAGGCCATCATGTGTAAAACACCAGTTACTACGCCGCGAATGTAAAACTTACGCTTTTGCAACATAGCGTAACCTATCAAGATACCAGACATAAGCGCCGCTTTTAAAATCACCCATGTAAAACGACCTACATTCCAAAACTCACGAGGTTTACTTAGCTGCTCAAAAAAGACTTGTATTTCATGCTGCCCTACGGGAAGTGAAAACAATTGCCACTTTACCAAAAGTGATGAATTACGTATAAATGCGCGTATAGCGTCTAAATAGACGCTTTCACCAACGATGGTAAATTGATAACATATGAGGGACAATACCAGCATCCATACAAGCTGACCATAGGTAACATCATAGTGGTACATGCGCGGATGTTTTTCTTCAATGGGGTTTAATAAGCGATAAACGAACTCTAATAAACCTCCCATCATGCCTCTCACCACCTTTTACACAACAAGAATAGCACCATTCTATATAGAATGATGCATCACACAACACAACGATTACGAATTTATAACAATTATTTTATTTTTAATTCATACTCTGTTCATCATTATAGCACAAAAGCAAGGTATATTCATACCTTGCTTTCATATTTTTCATACTATGTAATTATCTAGATGTAGCAAGCATAACCATGCCTACCAAAATACCAATAAAGACTACAGGAATTAAACTCGTAATAATAGAGATGCCAAAAGTTGCTAAACGAGATTTATTAATTTGGTGACTCAACAATGTCAACCACACCCAGAATATAAAGACTGAAAAAGCAATTAATGTAAATATAACAATAGTTAACCATACGATACTATTTACTGTAGAATTAAGATTAAAACCTAGTATCACAAAGAATGGCACTGATACTAATATTAGTCCAATAAAATATACTAATCCCATAATCTGGTTATAAGCTTGTTCATACCACATAATCTTTAACACAGACTCATATGTAGTATTGGCATCAAATTTATTAGCGACCCAAGAGAAAATAGCAGAATAAATAGCAATGCCAATAAAAGTAAATAGCAAACCTAATACTAGATTCAATATACCGCCCCCAAAAAGAGCTGCCACAATAGTAAGTGCACCATCAAGTTTATCTGCAAATATCGTACTCACAATAATAGGCAAGATATCTGAGAATACCAAGGATACCAATGCCATAGCCACAGTAGCATAAAACCCCTTTCGACAAGATCCATGCTCTACAATCTGTGGAATACCACGTTTAAATGGAGCTACAATAAGCTGCCAAATATCTGAATACCATTTTGTTTCCATATGTTCCCCTCCAAATACATTAAAAGCACATATATTTCTATCATTGTATCACAATGTAGTTTTAAATTAAATATAAATTCATTATAAATTATACAAACAAATATAGTAATAAAAAAGTTGATAGACACCTAATAGCATCTATCAACATTCCTATTACATATATATTTAAATGGACATAGACAAAATAATGCCACCTATGCCAAAGACAAAGGATACTATATAAAATGCAATACCTGTTATCCAAGGGCTCATACTAAATTGCTTAGACATTAATTGTGCCATGATAAAGACATTAATGAGTTCTATGGTGCTTAATCCCCCCGACCCACCTCGAATTTGTAGGTTTAATAAGAGATAAATAGGTGCAGCAAAAAGCACAAAAATTAAATGGATTCAACCAGCAATACAAGTATTCAAAAGTAAGTCTGCTACTAGTTGCTTATATGTAACCTGCCCCTTAAAGACCTTAAAAATACCATATAAAATACCAGAAGATGCGAGAACAAATGCTACAATTCCAAGTACATATCCAACGATAGGCACTAACTCAATCTCTACGGGGCTTATAATCTCCCAAATAAATGTTTTAAAAAATGGGCTTTTGGAGAAAATTAGCGATAATATATGTAACCCAAAGTCAGTTATGATTGCTGATATAACAGCTAATAATAACATATTCTTAATAGTGATCAAATGCATCCATTTTTCTATATATGGGCCAAATAAACCATTCATAATTCTGTACCTTATAAATCTTCACTTTTAAATAATTGATATCCTTCAAAATAATAACTATGGTCAAGGCCTTTCATAAATAGTTCTCGATTATTGATATCACTTGTAAGGGCTTTAGCAAGAATAGCTTTTATTTCTAAGTCATTTACTGGACTTCGTTCCATAGCAGACAAATATTGCTCTTTATCCACCTGACTCCAATCGATGGTCTTTTGTAGTTCTGTACACAACATATGATCAAGCCATAATCGCATGCTACGCCCATTACCTTCTCTAAAAGGATGAGCGACATTCATTTCAACATACTTTTCTACAATTTCATCAAAAGTAGATTGCGGCATATCTTCAATGGTTCTAACTGCTTCAGCAAGATACATGACAGGAACAAAGCGGAAATTGCCTTTAGCAATATTCACACTTCGTAATGCACCAGCAAAATCATATATATCTTGGAATAATATAGTATGGATTCTTTGCAAGGTAGTCCACGTACCACTAGGCATATCATTAAGTAAGTTTTCTTCAAACAGTGTTGTTGCTGCTTTTTTACTAATTCGTTCTTCTTCTCTAGCCAATGTTGGGGAATCGGTAATCCCCAATCTATTAGTGATAACCATGTTGGACCTCCTTTTAATTTATTTTCATTATATATATTATACTATAGGCCCCAAAATTATAGATATTACAACTTTAAATCTTACGCACAATGCGTAGAACTAAAAAAAAGCAGCCCTATAAGGGCTACTTTTTCGTTCATCTTATTGTAAAGATGCTGCAATTTTTGTAAGGTTTTCATCCATACGTTCTAGGTATGTTTTATTATCTTCGTTGCTTTCGATTGTGTAAATAGTTTCTACCTTAGCACCAACTTCGCTTGCCAAAGTTTTAGAAACTTCTGGGCTAGCCATTTCTTCTGCAAAGATAGTAGTAATATTGTTTTCTTTACAATATTTGATGAGTTCAGCCAATTGAGCCGCATTTGGTTCACCTTCGGCAAATACATCTTCTACACTATTTTGTTCTAATCCAAAGTCACGGCATAAGTACGCAAATGCTGCATGACCAGTAACGAAGTTTTTATGAGGAGCTTTAGCGAATTGATCTTCATATTTTTTGATCATTGCATCTAATTTAGCAACATATTCATTATAATTCTTTTCATAGTAATCTTTGTTTGCTGGGTCAGCTTTTACGAAAGCGTCTTTAATATTTTTTACTTCGATTTTTGCATTTTTCAAAGATAACCATGCGTGAGGATCTTCTGCACCATGTTCTTTAATTTCTTCAGGATCAGTATTTTTGATAGCTTCTACGCCATCTGTAGCAACAACAGTGATGAGTTTGCTATTTTTAGCCGCATCAATCGCTTGTTGTGCCCAAGGTTCCATACCAAAACCGTTGTACACGAATACTTGAGCTGTTGCCAATTGTTTCATATTTTCAGGTTTCAACTCGAAATCATGTGGCTCTACGCCATCTGGAATAATGGTAGATACCTCTACCTTGTCACCACCAATAGCTTTTGCGAATTCAGCCATGGCATTAAAACTTGTTACCACTTGGATCTTCTTACCTGCTTGTTCCTTTGGTGCATCATTGCCACAGCCTGCAAATAAGGCAGCCATCATGATCCCTATCATTAACAAAACCAGCTTCTTGACCATCGTAGTCCTCCTTTGTGAAATCCTGATCGCTATGCTTTCATAGAATAGTAACCATTCTTTAGTTGCAGTTGCGACTCAGTTGCATTTGTAATATAGTTATAGTATAAACTTACTCAAGATTTTGTCAATTAGAAAAGTGGTTTTTATATGTTATCCATAGAACATCTTTATTTTTCCTACCAAGGTCAGCCACCTTATGTGTTGAATGACCTTAACTTACATATTCACAGTGGTGATTATATATCCATTGTTGGGGATAATGGGTGTGGTAAAAGCACCTTGCTACGCCTCATTTTAGGATTCCTTACACCTGTAAAAGGCTCTATCAAACGAGATACGAACAACATTCGCTACGTGTCTCAGAAGAATGATTTTTCTCATGCAGGCTTCCCTATTACGGTAAAAGAAATCCTCTATTCCTACCGTAAATTACTAAAGATTAAAGATAAGCATGAAGTAGATCGCGTATTAGAGCTTACCAATATGACGGCGTTCAAAGACCGTTTAATCAGTAAACTGTCAGGTGGTCAAGCGCAACGCGTATCTATCGCGCGTGCCCTCATCGGCAGCCCTGACCTCATCATACTCGATGAACCATCTACTGGTATCGACCGGAAAAGCCAAGAAGGCATCTACGCCCTTTTGCGCGAGTTAAACCAAGTACACCACATTACAATTATCTCCGTAGAACATAACCTTGAAATGGCCCTAGCCAATTCAACTAATATCTACCACATCGCAAATGGCCAAGGTCACCTTTGCTCTCCTGAACAATACGCTAGTGAAATCATGCACAGCACAGGGCGCAATCCTATGGATCACGAAAATTGTGCTTGCTTTACAGATGTAACACCTCAGGCTCAGGCTCAGGCTCAGGCTCAGGCCGATGATACTACAACTAAGGAGGTGCACCATGTTTAATTATGATTTCATGCAAAATGCCTTCTTCGTAGCCATCTGCATTTCTCTACTCTGTCCATGCATCGGTATTTTCATGGTTCTACGCCGTTCTAGTATGATTGGCGATACCATGAGCCATGCATCGCTAGCAGGTATTACATTAGGCTTATTAACAAATACCAATCCTATCTTAGGAGCATTCATCTTTACCGCTATCTGCGGTGCCCTCATCGAGTTCTTGCGAAAATACTTCTCCCACCATCTCGATTTGATCCTAACCATCATCTTGTCACTTAGTATTGGTACCGCTATTACCCTTATTAGTTCAGGCAAGTTGAAAGCTAATGCTAATGTGTTCTTCTTCGGTAGCATCTTGACTGTAAACACAACAGATATGATTAGCATTGCAGCCCTAACTATTCTATCTGTTTTAACCTTATATTTCTTATATAACTCACTTCTTTACATCGCCTATGATGAAGAGGCAGCCCGCGTAGCCGGTGTTAAGGTTGATTTTATCAATTACATCTTTGCCATCTTAATGGCTGCGGCCGTATCCATTTCTATTAAAATCGTTGGTGTTCTCGTATTAAGTGCTATGATTGCCTTACCTGTAGCATCGGCATTGCAGTTAGAAAAGGGATTTAGAACTACATTACTCTGTTCTATTGGATTTAGTTTGCTAGCCATGATTATCGGCCTCTTCGGATCCTACTATCTCAATGTAGCTCCAGGTGGTTTTGTATCTCTTACATCGGTTGCAATACTACTCGTAGTATTAGTCATCAAAAATATCAGAACCATCCTACGCCGTATGCAATTTAGCAAGTAAACAAAGATAATCATCAATATATAGATAGCTATTCTATTAGCAAAATAAGATGGCGATCCTGTGCAAAATAAATTATCTACTTATACAAGTGTATAACAAGTTTAGTATTAAAACAGAATCGAAAGAGCGTTATGAATACAACAAGTTGGCCTGAAGGCATAAAAAAAACCAAACAGCGCGAAGCAATTTGGTCTGTATTAACAACTACAGATAAACCTATTACGGCTATGGAAATCGCAGAGCGATTAGGCGATGGTAGCACTACATGGATGTCTACTATTTACCGCACTCTTGAGCTGTTAGAAACAAAGGAAATCGTTACCCGTACAACACTCATGGGTAGCGATATGGCATATTATGAAATTACCCCTCATACGCACCGCCACTATGCAGTATGTACAAAATGTGGAGCCATGATACCGCTGCACACCTGCCCTGTTGTAGAAATGCCACAGGAATTAATTGATGCAGGCTTTACAGTGACGGAGCATCATTTGGAAATTGCCGGAACATGTAAGGATTGTAAGAATAAAGGTTAATAAAAACGCTATAAATAGATCAAACAAAAAGGACGTAACTTTTGAAAGTTACGCCCTTTTCTTATTTGAATATGTTTGAATTAGCCTTATTTAGCTTTTACCAACTACAGCATCAATGGAGCTACTA
The DNA here is from genome assembly GCF_013393365.1 of Veillonella nakazawae. Classification (NCBI taxonomy): domain Bacteria; kingdom Bacillati; phylum Bacillota; class Negativicutes; order Veillonellales; family Veillonellaceae; genus Veillonella; species Veillonella nakazawae. The sequence continues at coordinate 283,144 of NZ_AP022321.1, read as the reverse complement.
CAAAGCCAAGTGCTACTGCGATAGCAATGGATAGTACGCCAGGGATAAAGAACGGATGGTTAAATACGAGTTTACCGATTCGTGTAGAGCCGGTATCATCCATTTGTACAGCCCCCAAAAGTGTTGGGTATGTAGGCAATACGAAAAGTGCAGATACAGCTGCAAAGGATGCGATAATAATGTATACGGATCCTGTATTCTCAGGTGTAATACCGAGAGCCAAGATTACGGCTGGTACCAACGCTTGTGTAGTTGCCGCTTGGCTATAAAGCAATGTACTAGCAAAGAAGAATGCTACAGCTAACAAGAACGGATATGCCGTAACCATGCTAGAAGCAAGAGCTTTGATTTCAGGAATATGACCTTTTACGAAAGTATCACCCAACCATGCTACACCTAATACACAGACGCAAGCGGATAAACCGGATTTGAATGTGCTAGTATTAACAAGTTGTGCTGTATCAATTTTACAGAAGTAAGTAATTGCTGCAGCAATAATCATCATGAAGCCGATGATCGCATCATTTCGACCAAAGATAACTGGTTTAATAAGACCGATATTTTTGGAAATTGCAGTTGCGTAGAATACGATACAAATAATACCAATCAAGAAAATCAATACAGAAGTTTTCGCACCTGGTTTTAAGTGGAAATCAGCACTTTTTTCACGAGGTGGTACCACGTGACCTGCTGCCAAACGTTCTTGGTAAACAGGATCAGAAGACAAATCATTATTCGCAAATGTAGACATAACAAAGGCAGTAATCATAACTGCTACGAATGTTGTAGAAATACAAATAGCGAGTAATGTTGGGTAGTTTACACCGAATGGTTCAAGGAAACCACTCATAGCAACAACTGCTGCAGATACTGGGCTCGCTGTAATAGCGATTTGGCTCGCTACAACGGCGATGGATAATGGTACAGATGGCTTAATGTTTTCACTTTTTGCCACCTCTACGATTACCGGAATCATAGAAAATGCTGTATGACCAGTACCAGCCAACAGAGTTAAGAAATACGTTACTGTTGGCGCTAAATAGTTGATGTGTTTAGGGTTTTTGCGCAAAATATTTTCCGCAATACGCACCAAATAATCAAGACCGCCGGCTAACTGTAAGGCACAGATGGCAGCGATAGCAGACATGATGATGAGAATTACATCCCAAGGAATCTGTCCAGGGAACATACCCATACCAAGGCTTAACAATACTACCCCAAGGCCGCCAGCGTATCCGATGCCCATACCACCGAGGCGAACACCAAGGAAGATAGCACCAAATAAAATAATAACTTGCATAATTACATAAATGTCCATACGATGACCTCCTTTATACATATATAGTATCATAGATATGCAGAAATATCATCGAATTTTCACAATGTATAGTCTATAGTTTAAAGACATAACTAAAACATCATAATAAATATAAAAAGCTATATATGTCGATGACTCTACTCACGTAGCATCACAACATATATAGCTTTTACTTTTGACCTAACTCTTTATAAAATACTTAGGCATAAATTTTTATAGAATAATTGGCCGTAAATCTTCGAGAATCCCCTCTTCTTCGGTAGCTCGTTGGATACTTTCACCAACGATGCGAACCATATCCTCTAATTGTTCCACAGTGGACGCCAATGGAGGCATGAGAATTACTACATCGCCGATAGGACGGCAAATAAGGCCTTGTTCACGAGCAAGAATAGCCACCTTAGCCCCTACCGCATCATTTGGACGATATGCTTCATGAGTGGCCACATCTTTTTCAAGTTCAATACCTACGATGAGGCCTCGTTGACGAACCTCTTTCACATGTTTTAATTTTTCAATAGGTTTTAATGCATTGGTGAAAGCCTCGATTTTTTTAGGCAATCCTTCGATAACCTTTTCATCGCGGAAAACTTTCAACGAAGCCAATGCAACCGCACAAGCTAAGGCATTACCTGTGTAGGAGTGACCATGATAGAATGTTTTCTTTTCTTCAAAGGTGCCAAGGAATGCATCAAATATGCGTTGTGTAGTCAATGTGGCAGCGAGTGGCATATAACCACCTGTAATCCCTTTAGACAAGGTCATAAAATCTGGAGCCACATCTTCGTGTTCGCAGGCAAAGAATCTACCAGTACGACCAAAGCCTGTTGCTACTTCATCGACAATGAGAAATACATCATGTTTTGCAGTCAATTCACGAACTCGTTTCAAATAGCCATGAGGCATGACGAGCATGCCTGCTGCAGCTTGAACCAATGGTTCCATAACGAGAGCTGTAATTTCATTCCCCTCTTCATTAAGGATGCGTTCTAATTCAGCCAAAGACTCATCGAAAGCTTTATCTCGATCCGCTAAGTCGCGATATACGCCAGGGCTTGGTAATGTCAACGGTTTGAATAATAGATTATGAAATACTTGGTGGAATAATTGAATACCACCTACAGATACAGTACCTAATGTATCCCCATGGTAGCCTGCATTAAGGGCGATAAATTTAGTTTTTTTCGTTTGTCCCACTAGTTGGCGGTATTGGTAAGCCATCTTAATAGCAACTTCAATAGCTGTACTACCATCATCAGACAAAAATACTTTATTTAAACCTTCTGGAGCGAGCTCTACTAATTCTTTACACAATTGTGCAGATGGTGGGCTTACAAGACCGAGCAATGTGCTATGAGCAATTTTATCCACTTGTTCCTTCAATGCCTGGTTTAATACAGGATGGTTATGCCCATGAATGTTAACCCATAAGGAGGACACGCCGTCATAATACTTTTTGCCGTTCTCATCGATGAGGTATACCCCCTCACCACGTTCGATTACGACTGGTTCTTGTGCCAACCAATCTTGCATTTGTGTAAATGGATGCCATACAAACTCATGATCCCATTGTGCTGCTTGTGAAAGCTGTTTCTCTGCCATTTCGTCACCTCATACTTAACAAGTATTACAAACTCTAACTCTCTATTACCATAAACAATGTAAGTTAAATAACTATATATCTGACTACACTATCTGACTACACTAAATTAATATATAACTTATGCTAAATTTCCAGCACTAATATATGCTGAATTATCATATCTAAACTTTATAGACCTAATACTGTATGCCATACCTTCTTAGAATCAACAAAGGATCTCCCCCAACCAAGCTGAACCTTTTGGATATCTGGACCTTGGTATGGCGGTACAACAGCCACCACAGGAATACCTGTATATCGTTCCATATCTTCCACATTTGTTTTCAATAAGAACGGATCTACTGCAGTCGTATCATTGACAATGATGGCTTTCACCTCAATACCATGCATCTTCGCGTATTCACAAGTTAAAATAGCGCGGTTAATGGAGCCCAACCGTCCATCAGCTACAACGATGGCTGGTAATTTAATATCTTTTATTAAATCCGTGAATGTTTTATCGCCGTAAAGAGGTGTTGTAATACCACCAGCACCTTCTACAAAGGTTAAATCATAGCGATTAACAACATCTAATGTATGAGCTACTACACCAGCATAATCGATTTCTATACCAGCCAATTCTGCTGCAAGACGAGGAGAAAAATCTCCAGCAATAGCATATGGATTAACCTCGTGACGGCGCGACTCAGGAATGCCAGCGGAACGCATCAAATATGTAGCATCCTTGCTTTCAAGATCCACATTATAATTATCCTCATCCATCGTTACACATTCAGGAAAAGGTACTGCGCTGGAGGACACCGGTTTAACCATACCAACCGCAAAGCCATCATCGACAGCCATAGCCCCTAACAACCCTGTCACAAACGTCTTGCCTACATCTGTATCGGTTCCAATTATAGAAATACCTAACTGCTTCATACACGTCTCCTCTCAGCGATACTTAACGCCGCATAGGTTAACTAATTTATGTGAGTAAGTTTACAATCTAATTACAATATACAGCCAAATGGAATATATAGTCAACCTATTATTACGCTTAAGGTTTACCGTAATAGGACTATATGGGGCCCCCATACATTAGTGCGAGCCTTGTTAAAAATCACAGAACCTAGCTCATCGCTCCAAAGCGAGCTAAGTCGCTCTTTACTAGGTTCTGTGATTTTTATGGCTGTACTTATGTAACAGTCCCATATAGTCCTATCTACAACCATAAATGCGAGAATAATAGGTTGGCTATATATGAAGAAAAGAGAAAAAGAGTGATGACTAACCGATTAGCGACTTAGCTCGCTTTGAAGCGTAGAGGTTAGTCATCACTCTTTTTTACCTAAATGTAGTTATGTAAAGGGGCCCATTAGGTTCCCTTTCCCTATTGATACAGCGAAATTACGCTATTTCGGTAATAGACATTCAGATTTGATGGGACTAATTCATAGGTACAGTTAGAAAAAGGACGATAACTAACCGATTAGCGACTTAGCTCGCTTTGGAGCGTAGAGGTTAGTTATCGTCCTTTTTCACTTAAATGTACAAATCAACTTGGGACCCATCAAATCAAAGGTTATATTTCGAGGTAGCGGAATTCGCCTGTATCAGGATCCATCATCCCTCCATAGAATCCCATTCCTTTTGGGAATAATGGGTGGTGACGCAAGAAGTTAACTGTATAGATTACATTGTCTTCGGAGATGTGGAAACGATCCATCCAGTCAATAAGTCCTGGTTCGATCATGCGAATCGCATCTTCACTGATACCTTTTTCTTTCATGGATTCCATAAACGTTGTAGCAGAGAAATCAATCATGCCGCAGTTTTCATGGCCGATGACTAATACATCTTCAATTTCCATACCATACGTAGCTACTAGCAAGCTTTGTACGATATTATCGATAGGTTGCGTTACACTATTACCGGCTGTTTTTATAACGATGATTTCACCACGGTTAAAACCTAATGCATCTTCTAGCATGCAGACTAAACGCGTATCCATACATGTGACAATACCTAGTTTTTTAGTAGGATGGCTTGTTAATCCTGCTTTTGGTAATTCTGGGTGATTTTTCACATACTCTTTATTGGTTTCAATTATTTTTTTAATATCAATCATAAGGTACCTCATTTACATTTCTATCTATAAAATAGATTCTATTCATTATATACAATATATTCAATGAAAAACAAGAGATTTTCATCACCTATAAATATTTATTATAACCTATCATCTTCACAAGAAGGCCATAAAACTCATATTAATTCTATCTTTATAATTAATATTCATTTATTATACCTTTTATTCTTATATATTTATAAAAATGAATATACTGTATATTTCTTACATTACTAGTAGATTATAATTCCCCAATGTGGTACCATTAAAATTATAGAAAAGAAACGCCACATGATACCACATATGGCGTGAACTGTATGTACAGTAAGGAGATTTTTATTATGGGTATCAATCAAAAAACGTTGCCAGGCATTCTGCTCTGTGCAGTCCTCGCTATTCCTTGTTGGCTATTAGGCCTAGAGTTTCATCTAATCGGTAGCCCAATCTTTGCCATTATCTTAGGTATAATTATTGGCTCTATATTCACATCTTGGAAGCGCGAAAAAACTGGTGCCGGCATCGGCTTCACATCTAAAAAGATTTTACAATGGGCTGTTATTTTATTGGGCTTTGGCTTAAATATTACACAGATTTTACATGTAGGTTGGATTTCATTACCTGTCATTATTTCAACCATCGCTACATCCTTAATCGTGTCATATGTTATCTATCGACTCACTCATATCGACTCTAATACAGCTGTACTTATCGGCGTAGGTTCCTCCATTTGTGGTGGTTCTGCTATCGCTGCAGCTGCACCAGTCATCAAGGCAGAGGATCAAGATATTGCCCAAGCAATCTCCGTTGTATTCTTCTTCAATGTAGTAGCAGCTTTTGTATTCCCTCCATTTGGTGATGCTATTGGTCTTTCCAATATGGGCTTTGGTCTATTTGCTGGTACAGCCGTAAACGATACATCCTCTGTAACAGCTACAGCTGCCGTATGGGATAGTATGAAAGGTACTGGTACACAAGTACTAGAATATGCGACAATCGTTAAATTAACACGTACCCTCGCTATTATTCCTATTTGTTTAGGTTTAGCAAGTTACCAAGTATATAAAGCAAAACAAAGTGCTGCTCAAGCTGATGGTAGCAGTGTTAGCATCGCTAAAATCTTCCCTAAATTTGTTTTATACTTTGTGATTTGTTCTCTTATTACAACAGCATTATCCTATGCGAATGTAGATATTCAATTCTTGAGTGTATTCAAAACTATTTCCAAATACTTTATTACAATGGCAATGGTTGCTATCGGACTTAATACTAATATCGTAAAATTGATAAAATCCGGTGGTTCTGCCCTTGCATTGGGTGCTTGTTGCTGGATTGCCATCACAGCAGTCAGCCTAGCTACACAACATATGATTGGTTTATGGTAAGAAATATACATACCTATTTTAATATGATATAATTGTATATAGTTAGAATAGTAATAACCCCTCCAGTAATGGAGGGGTTTCGTGCTACTATTCACCTTATTAGTACTTTATCATACTATAGTTAGGAGGGTTAACATGTACTTCTTACAAGGACTTCTTGTCGGTCTCGCAACATTTGCCCCTGTTGGCATGCAAAACCTCTTCATCATCAACACAGCATTGGTACAACCTATACGTCGTATCATATTGACCCTTATCATATTGGCACTATTTGATATGAGCCTCAGTACGGCAGCCTTCTTTGGTATCGGCGCCATTCTTGAAATGTGGCCGCTTACAAAGCTTATCGTACTCCTTTTTGGGGGCCTACTGATTGTATACATGGGCTTTAATATATTCAGAACTGAACCAGATATACGCAATGTAAATACGAATATTCCAATTCGTAAAATTATCCTATCCGCTATCGCTGTATCCTGGGGGAATCCTCAAGCCGTTCTTGATGCAACTATGATGCTCGGCGCCTTTCAAGCTAATATACCTGAAGAAGGTATTTATTATTTCTTTGGAGGCTTCCTAGCTATGACACCAATGTGGTTTGGAGCCTTAGCTGCCACCATGCATTTATTAGCTAAAAAAATAAAAATTACCCATATGGCTTGGATCAATCGCTTCTGCGGAGCCGTTCTCGTCATTTATGGTATAAAATTATTCATCGATGGAGTCACAATGTTCTTAGAATATTTTAATTAAAATAACTTTAATACCGCAATCTATAGACAGTAAAGCCGTTAGCATATGCTAACGGCTTTTATATTGTAATTGTTTATTTGTTATATGACGATTAAATTTATTTTACATAATCCGTCTTTGATACATTAAAACTCTGACAAAACTTGTCTAAACATGTCTCTAAAAGCTTCTACATAGGTATTATTTTGATTTTGTTGCGATACAAAGTAGTAATTGCGCTCCATCGATTTACCATGGTTAGTTAATACCTTGCGCTCAATACCTGGCATGGAGTCGGTTAAATATTTAAAACGATCAAGCAGCAATAGTCCTTGTTGACCTGCTACTAAATAGCGCGCCTCCTCTAATGTACGAGCATATGCAAAGGCACCGGCATAACCAATGGCCTTACGATAATGTTCTTCCTCAGCTAGCGTATACTTACCGCGACAAACTAAGATAAGTGGTAAGTCATCAATAGTTTTAATTTCGACGCTACCTTCCTTTGTATAACCTTGTGGCACCTCAATTATGGTGATCGCCTTATCAATCAAAAAACTTTCATAATCATCAGATAAAATCTGCCACTGATCATTAAATATTACATCCACACGACGATCATCTAACATGCCATATAGTTCCTCATGGCTGCCACTATACATGCGGATATCTAGGTTTTTATAGCGTTTAGCCATGCGAATGACCGTTTGCTGCATAGCCATCCCACTATAGCGATTTAAATAGCCAATTCGTAAGCTAACACGTGCATCTGTACCAATGCGGGTTGTTTCTACCTTAATAGCGTGAAAGCGTTCTAGTAATTTTTTACCAGATCGATATAAATATTGCCCCGCTGGTGTTAGGTGAAAGCTTCGTTTTTCTCGTACCATCAGCTCCACGCCTAAACTCGTTTCAAGGGCTTTAATTTGTTGTGAAATAGCAGATTGAGACACATACTGCTCTGTCGCAGCTTGAGTAAAACTATTATTATCAACTACACACACAAAATACTCTAATTGTTTCAACAACATAACGATACACTCTCATCTCTCTTATAATTAGTAGCCTTACTCTATCTACTAGCCCACTACACAACATACACCAACCCCTCTCATTGGTATTTGCTACTCACATAATATGTTTCTCTACAACTACAACTACAACTACAACTACAACTACAACTACAACTATTATATTTCATTGAAAGTAGATTCACTATGATGAACTGCTTTCACGAGACATAACTAAATTACGATATACAAACCAGGACGCCACAAAGAATATTGTCGCCGTAGACCAGAACACAGCACCATATCCAAAGGCGCGAGCAATAACACCACTTATAACAGGGCCTAATACATTACCCATCATAGCTACGCTAGATACGGCGCCAAAGACGATGCCTCGTCGCTCAATAGGGACGGCCTTGGATATCAGCGTATTTGCAATGGGCGTAATAAAGCCCATAAAGAATCCGGCTATAGCACGGAATATGCCTAGTCCCCATATACTAGGCATTAAGTATTGCAAAATAAATAAGGAGCCCACTGCCCATGTAGCAGTAAAGATAATACGAGGCATGGTCAATCGTTGTGTTACCTTACCGATTGAAATGGATGCTAAGGCACTGAATACACCAGCACCGAAGATAATAATACCAACAATAGTCGCCACAAACTCGTCAGTCATATGCATATAGTGCTTAATATATAACGGTAAAATAGGACCTATACCTGTAATACCAAAATTACACAAGAATAGCATTCCTACAAGGAGACGTACACGAGGTATAGATAAAAAATATTTAATCAGCGAAATTTCTGATACACTTTCATCCACCTTATGTTTGAACTGTAAATTGGGCATTAAGAAATAAATCCCTAACATACAAATCCCAGTCAATGCAGAAAATACCAAAAATGGTGCACGATAACCTAAGAAGTCGGCCACAAGGCCACCCATGAGCGGTCCAAAGACGAGGCCCATAACCATAGACGCTTGGTATAAGCCCATTGCCCAAGGCACTTTATTCTCAGGTGTTATAAGGACAATAATAGCTAATCCTATCGGCACATAACCACCCACAACACCTTGCAAAATACGTAGAATCAATAATTGCATTGGCGTCTGTGTAAAAGCACAAGCTCCAACAGTAATCATCAGAATAAACAAAATGAGCATCATTACCTTACGAGGGCCCCATTGATTTGCCTTACGAGACCAATAAGGTGCACTAAGTGCTACCATTAAAGGCGTAACCCCAGATACAATCCCTGCCCACATAGCCGCCTGTCCTTGATCATGAAGTCCTAGTTCAGCCAAAAACAAAGGAATAAACGAAACCACCCCTATAATGGTTATACCGCCACCAACCTGTATGGTACAAATTAGGTATATAATTCGTTTCCAAGAAGAATCCATAATGCCCTTCTTTCTTATTTGAGATTATCTAGAAAGGTAATATATACATATTAATAATGTCTAAAAATAAGCTAAAACATAATAAATGTTTATAATACTAATTTACCCTAACCCTCACAATAACAAACAGCATATACTTACACAAATCCGTAAAGTATATACGTATACTCCTATTGTATCGTAAAGAATAAAAAAAGACCATCTCTTCCACATATAAAGGGTAGAGATGGTCTCTTTTTAGTTCTATGATTATACGACTTTTATAAGAATAAAAGTACGTATACATCATTTATTTTTGTTTGAACATCCAATAGATGTAGTAAATAACAAGTGCATACGTCACTACATCAAATACAGGTAAGAATGGTACCATTTTAGACAAACGTCCAAAACCATGAACATGAATATTTGCTGCAATGATAGCAATAAGGTTCAAACGATGAATCCAGATTGCTTTTTTACGAGATACAGATTTTGCCATATTGCCTACCCAAGGCGTTAAGTACAATACGGCAAAGATAAGAGCAATAAACATGGCTCCAAGGGAGATATAACCGCCCCAGAATCCTAAGAAGGACTTCAATGCTTTCAAGAAGTATACATACCAATGTGCACATACAAGAACAACACTAACGATACCTACGATGCGATGAACTTCAAACATTTCTTTTGGATTATATCGTTTGATAAACCATTTTGGTCTTGTTGCAATATATGTTAATACAAGCCATGCAACATAAGGAATAAGACCTAAGTGAACCTTCCAGTTACCAAATGATCTACCGCCTGTTACATAACCATATTCTACCATTCCCATAAATATTAGGGATAAAACCGCAATCCATATTAAAATATGGTATTTACTCTTAAACTGTTTTTTTACTACTTCTACCATATAAACCTCACTATTTCTTATACAAACTACCAGTATATATCTAGTTGGCCTAATGTAGCATGCTAACAATTTCAATCCACATAGCATTCTACTTAGAACTTAAAACTAATTAGTTATTAAATCCAGATCCATCCTAAAATTAGAACTAGAATTTGAAGTTGAGGTCTGCACGGTAGAAATCATTTACACGGTTACCATCTTGTGTTTTCGCATGGAAGCCATAGTATGCATTAATACCAATATTTTTCTCTGGTGCGTAAGATGCACCTAATTGCCATGCTTTATAACCTTCATACCGTGTTTTCTTTAATAAGTCATTAGATTCATATTTTTGCGTTTTAAATACAGGTGCATTTTTAGCTTGATCAAAGTAATCTAAGCGGATATCCCAAGAGTTTTTCTTGTTAATTTTATAATCGCCCCATTTAACGCCTACGTTCCAAACATCGGAATCACTCAAGCCAGATGCTTTTACCCACTCGCCATCAATACCGAATTTACCAACATTATATTTAGCATTAAAGCCATATACATTATCGAATTCGTTATTTTTCTTGCCATTACCCATACGTACATTTGTTGTACCTACATGAGCAAACATACCGCCAAAGCTAAAGTGATCATTAACAGCTACATGGGCATTAATAAGACCTACATCACCATTATCATCTTTACTAGTCTTAGCAAAACGGCCTGCTGTCATATAACCATATGCACCATTTAATGTAACTTTATCACCTAGCTTCGCTGTAGCGCCTACACCATCAAAGTTAGAGCTATAAATCAAGCCACCACCAAATTTTTGGGTATAACGACCAGCATCAACTACAACATTTTTACCGAATTTATGCTCTACATATGCTAAATCCCAATTAGCTTGAGCATCTTTAGAACTATCACCTAGTTCAATAGAGCCTGTTGTAATACGAGCTTTTACAGATGTATTTTTATTAACCTTTGCATCTAAGCCTAAACGTACACGGGCTGTAAGTTTATCTTCGTAATCATAACCATCGATCCCCTCTTTACCGATGTAGTTGATACGAGCATCACCAGTAACCTTTACATTGCCTACACGGTCTTCCAATTTAGCTACACGCACACCAAGTGTATTCAATTCATTGGAAAATTCGTCAGCCAAGCGGTTCAACATAGCTTGTTGTTCTGCATTAGCACGATCTTGATTAGCCATGCCTTTCGCAATCATTTGAGCCATTTCGTAACGAGTAATGTTATTTTGGCCTTTAAAAGTACCATCAGGATAACCATTGATAATACCAGCTGTAGCCAATTGATCTACTGCTTGGTATGCCCAGCTATCGGACGGAACATCGGAAAATGGATTAACAGCAAACGCTGTAGCCACACTCATCATGGCTGCCACTGCAAAAGCACTGGTCATTTTACGTTTAATCATAATAAACCTCACACAATAAATAATGATTAATAAAAAATGAAGAAACAATGAATTATATGACTATAATTATCATTATCATATTTAACATACAGATAATAGCAATTTTCATCAGGTCAGTAAAGAGAGAATGTATATCAATCTCACAATCAATTATGTATCAAACTGATAATATAGAATATTTTATTTCTTGGAAAATAAAAATATAACTAAAAAAGTCCCTTCTGTACTATACAGAAGGGACTTTAGCAATTCATATTATTTCTTTTTAAACATCAAGTAGATGCAATAAATCACAAGACCATATGTAATGATATCAAACACTTGAAGGAATGGTACCATTTTGGAAATTCGCGTAAAGCCATGGATATGAATATCTGCAGCAACTAATGCTACAAGATTTAAGCGGTGAAACCAAATACCTATTGTTCGACCAGATGCAGTTACCTTTCTCAACTTTGGTGTTAAGAATGCAAGACCAGAAATTGTAGCAATACCAAAAGAAGTGAGGGCTACATAGCCACCCCACCAACCGAGGACGGATTTAGCAGCTTTACCAAAATAGAGATATAAATGGAACGCAATAACAGCTACAGATGCAATGCCTAATGCACGGTGAATCTTGAACATTTCACCTAAGTTATAACGACTAGTAAACCATTTAGGGCGCGTTGCCAAATAAGTCATCACAATCCACGCGCACCAAGGTACAAGGCCTGTATAGACTTTATAGTTGCCGAAGGCACGACCACCTACGATATAGCCCCACTCCAATAAACCGATCATAATTAAGGAGAATACTGCAATCCATATAAAGATATGGTAAATACTCTTATACTGTTTCGTTTCCACTTGATTCATCTTAAACCTCTCTAACATAATTCCTGAAACGCCAAATTTACTTAATATATTTTATCATTTAAATCGAGATTTGTAGACTACTTTTATTAGATAGGTACCATTCATTATAAGAATAATTCTAATTTAGTCTTTTATTCTAACTATATAAACAACTCCAAAGTATTTCGGTAAAAATAGGTAATTCAATCAGAAATAATGTTATAGTATCTAAACTCCGCTAAGCAAAATTAGCAAATAAAAGCCCCTTGTATTGCTTAGCATAAACTAATATCAATACAAGGGGCTTAGATTAATTTGTCATATTATAAAAAGGTATACAAATCAATCATCATCCTAGTTATTTTTCATCTCGTTTACGATAAACGATGAACGGACGTGTTAAGTAGTTGAGTGGAGCACTCAAGCAGTGTACCAAACGGCTGAATGGGAAGATGATTGCCACTGCCATCCACGCGAACATGTGGAATTTAAACATAAATGGTACACCTTCCATCAAGGATGGATCCGGCATAAATGCTAATAGGCTGCGGAACCAAGGACCGATGGATACGCGGTAATCAAAGAAACCAGATGCATTAAGCAATGTACCAGCCATACCGCTGAAAATAGCTAATGTTAAGAACAAGTATAACCATTTATCAAGGCCAGATGTGTTAACTTTCATAGCAGGCACAGTAAAGCGACGTTTCATCAAAAGCAAGAAGCCTACGATAAAGATAATACCAGCTACAGCACCCATGTATAACGCACCTTCATGGTACATATGGTCATTAATACCGATTGCAGCAGTCCAAGTTTTAGGGATTAACACACCTACTACGTGACCACCGATAACGCAAAGCAAGCCAAAGTGGAACAATGGATTGGCAATGCGCAATTGTTTTTTCTCTAAAAATTCACTCGATTTTGTAGTCCAGTTTCTTTCAAAGTAGAAGAAACGAACCAAAGTACCTACGATTAAGAAGGTGAAAGCGATGTAAGGCAAAGCGCCCCAAAGGAATAGATTCATCGTGCACCGTCCTCCAATCCATTTGCAACAGACAAGATAATATCAAACAAGAATGCATAAGGCAATTTAGCCTCAATGAAGCGTTCTCTAATGTATTCCAATTTTGGCTTACAATAGTCGTAAATTTCTTTTGCTTTTTCATCATCGATAACGGCACATAATTCAAGAAGTGCTGGAATATAGTCTGGCATTTCTTTTGGTAAATCATAGTCGTTTTCTAGGAAGAAAGCTTTAAATTTAACGAGTTCTTCTGCTTGTTCCCCAGTACCTTGTAATTCATAAGTCGACAAATACATAGTTGTATTTTGACTAAAATCAAAGGTACGAACATATTGGTCTTCAAATTCTTTTTTATTGGATTCCTCTACATAGTCGAAGAATTCTAATAAACCTTGGCGAAGTTGAGGATGCCCAACGGATTGGGCGTCCTCTCTCCATTCAGGTAGTTCGTTATACCATTGTTCATCAGGATAGCGTAGAAGAAATGACGCAATAAGAGCGATTTTCTGAGCATCCTTCATTATTGACATCCCCCTGTAGGGCAAGCAAATCCGCGATTATGTTGCATTTCTAGGCGACCTTCGCGAGATACTTTTACGTCAGATGGAATAACAAAGCGATCATTGTATTTGGACAATGCCAACAATTTGTACATACCGTACATTTGATCCTCTGTTAAATCAACTTTGTGTTCAATAGGACCGTCACCTGTTTCACGACGACGCATATATTCACGCATGTCGAGAACACGTTGCAATGTACGAGCTAAGATTTCTGTATTACCTGCTGTAAACAAGTTAGCAAGGTATTGTACAGGTACGCGCATTTCATGTGCATCTGGCAAGTATACATCAGATGTTACACGTTGCAAGATTGGGCTGAGTGGTGGTACATACCAAACCATTGGCAATGTGCGATACTCAGGATGCAATGGCAATGCCACGCCCCACTCTTTTACAAGTTTGTATACAGGAGATTTTTGAGCTGCTTTAATCCATGCTTCGGAGATGCCTTCAGCACGAGCCGCTTTGATAACCTCTGGATCATGAGGGTCCAAAATCAAATCTAATGTATTTTCGTAAATATCTTGTTCATTTTTTGTAGCTGCCATAGCTTCTACTTTATCCATATCGTAGAATACAACGCCAACATAGCGCATACGGCCTACACAAGTTTCAGCACAGATTTGAGGCAAGCCATTTTCTAAGCGTGGGTAACAGAATACGCATTTTTCAGCTTTATTAGTTTCCCAGTTATAGAAGATTTTTTTGTATGGACAAGATGGAACACAATGTCTCCAACCGCGGCATACATCTTGAGATACGAGAACCACACCATCTTCGTCGCGTTTATAAATCGCGCCGGATGGACATGCAGCTACGCATGCAGGGTTCAAGCAGTGGTTACAAAGACGAGGCAAATAACGCATGAATACTTCTTCGTAATCAAATACGATATCTTCGCCCATCTTAGCCAAGTTCACATCGGAACGAGCGTGTTGACCACCTGCTAAATCATCATCCCAGTTAGGGCCCCAAGTAACTTCCATTTTTTGTTTAGTCACTAGGGAACGAGGACGAGCAACTGGTTGGTTGTTTTTACGACCACCATGAATCAATGTTTCATAGTCATATGTCCAAGGTTCAAAATAATCTTTCAATTCTGGTTGTTCAGGATGGAAGAATAATTTCATCAAACGATTTGTTTTAGAACCTGTAGAAAGAGCTAATTTGCCAGAGTTATCTAATGTCCAGCCGCCTTTCCATTTTTCTTGGTCTTCCCAATGACGTGGATAACCTACGCCTGGGCGAGTTTCCACGTTATTGAAGTACATATATTCCGCGCCTTCGCGGTTCGTCCATGTATTTTTACAAGTGATAGAGCATGTATGACAACCCAAACACTTATCCAAATTTAGGACCATAGATACTTGAGCCTTAATCTTCAAGCCAATCTACCTCCTTCATTTTACGAGCCACAATTGTCATATCACGTTGGTTACCAGTTGGGCCATAGTAGTTAAAGCCATAGCTCAATTGGCCATAACCGCCGATCATGTGTGTCGGTTTCATGTGAATATGAGTTGGTGCATTATGCGTACCACCACGTTGTTTCTTAACCTTCGCACCAGGAACGTTAATGTGACGGTCTTGGGAATGGTGCATATAGGAAATACCGCGAGGAATACGTGGGGAAACTACAGCACGAGCTGCAACGATACCGTTTTTATTGAAAGCTTCTACCCAATCATTATCTTTAACGTCAATTTCTGCTGCATCGTCTTCGTTGAGCCAAATTGTTTGACCACCACGGAACAATGTCAACATTTGTTGGCTATCGAAATACATACTATGTGTAGACCACTTATGATGTGGTGTTAAGTATTTCAATGTGATTTCAGGGATACCTTCTTGTTTGTAGTCACCTTGTACTGGTTTATAGGACAATACAGGTTTGTACAACGCCATAGCTTCACCGTAATCACGCATCATTTCATGGTCGCAATAGAAGGATTGACGACCTGTTACGGTACGGAATGGTACCTTATCTTCTGTAGATGTTGTAAATGGAGAGTAACGACGGTTTTTATCGTTCTTACCAGTACTTGTTACAGAGCTAATAATGAAGCGTGGTTGGCGAACCATGTCATCGAAAGTAATTTTTTCTTGTTCACGGCCTTTTGCGTTCTTTTCAAGACCAGAAAGACCTGTTTTTTCTTCCATTGCTTTCCAAGAGCGAACAGCCAATTTACCGTTTGTACAAGAGGACAATGTCAATACAACATTACAAGCTTCCTTACATTCGTAAATGCTAGGGCGACCATGAGAAATGAATTCTGGATTATCGATTGTACCATTTTGATCATATAATGTCTTATATTCATCAGATACATCCCAAGCCATGCCATGAGCACCCATTTTATTTTCAATATTAGGTCCCAATGCAATGTATTTTTCAAAGATTTTACTATAATCGCGTTTTACATGAACGAGGTTCGGCATTGTTTTACCAGGAATTGGTTCACATTCGCCTTTGCTCCAGTCGAGAACCTTACCTTCTGGTTGAGCCACTTCACCTGGGCTATCATGACCAAGAGGTAATGCTACGATATCTTCGTATTCTGTGAAGCCAGACTCTTTCGCTACGCGAGATACTGTTTCTGCAAGGGTACGGAATGTATCCCAGTCAGATTTAGTTTCCCATGCGCAATCAACAGCTGCTTGGAATACGTGTACATATGGATGCATATCTGTAGAAGACAAGTCTTCTTTTTCATACCATGTAGCCGCTGGGAATACGATATCAGAGTACAAGCCTGTAGAAGCCATACGGAAGTCGATATCGATTAAGAGATCAAGCTTACCAGCTTCATCTGCTTCGCGCCATTTGATTTCTTCTGGTTTTACTGGTGCATCATCATCTTCAAGAACACCATGTTTTGTACCAAGTAAATGTTTCAAGAAATATTCGTGGCCTTTAGAGGAAGAACCGATAAGGTTCGCACGCCATACAAACAAGTTGCGTGGATGGTTTTCTTTAGCCGCTGGATCTTCTACGCAGAATTGTAATTCTTTGTTTTTCAACGCTTGCGCCACATATTGGTTGATTTCTGCTTCTGTACCAGCACCCGCTGCACGAGCGTCGTTAATCAAGGCTTGGCTGCCTTTATTGAAAGTAGGGTAAGATGGCAACCAGCCTAAACGTGCAGCCAATACGTTGTAGTCACCAGGGTGACGGTAACGAGGCTTAGCTAATTTAGATACGCGGTCTGCCAAATCGATGCAATCAGAACGGTATTGTTCTGTAGCAAAGTAGAACCAAGATGTACCATTTTGCAAACGAGGAGCTTTACTCCAGTCGTTAGCTGTCATGATACCGCCCCAGCCTTCAACAGGACGAAGTTTTTCTTGACCTACGTAGTGAGCCCAGCCACCACCGTTAACACCTTCTGTACCACAGAACATGATGAGGTTCAAGATTGTACGGTAAATGATATCTGCATGGTACCAGTGGTTAATACCACCACCCATGATAATCATGGAGCGACCTTTAGTTTTTTCTGCATTATCTGCAAACTCACGAGCTGTGGCAATAGCGATATCTGCTTTTACACCAGTAATTTTTTCTTGCCATGTAGGTGTGTAAGGAGTGTCATCTGTATAAGATGTTGCCACTTCACCACCGATACCACGGTCGATACCATAGTTAGCAAGAATAAGGTCATATACAGTAGTTACTTTTACAGGACCATCTACAGTTTGTACTGTAATTGTAGGAATAGCACGTTCAATTACGCCTTCGTGCTCTTCATCGCCAAAGTATGGCAACTTAACAACAGTCACATCTTCACGTTGATCAAACACGGATAAGCGAGGATCGATTTTAGCCCCTGTATCGCGGTTTTCAAGGCGTAAATTCCATTTTTGTGGATTTGTGTAACGTTCGCCCATTGTACCATTAGGAATAACGATTTCATTTGTTGTTTCATCGATCAATACCATTTGGAAGTCAGCGCCTTCTTCTTGGCGACCTAAGTCCTTAGCATTCAAGAAGCGGCCTGGTTGAACTGTGCCGTTGATTTCTTCAACGCGTACAAGGAATGGCATATCTGTGAACTCTTTAGCATACTCTTTGAAGTATGGAGTTTCCTTGTCGATGTAGTATTCTTTTAAGATTACGTGGCCCATTGCCATAGCAAGAGCCGCATCAGTACCGGCTTTTACATTGAGCCAAGCATCGGAAGAAGTTGTAGATTCCGCATAGTCAGGGGATACGGATACTACTTTAGTACCTTTGTAACGAACCTCTGTTAAGAAGTGAGCATCTGGCGTACGAGTCAACGGTACGTTAGAACCCCAAGTCATGATGTAACCAGCATTGTACCAGTCACCAGATTCAGGTGTATCAGTTTGTTCACCCCAAACTTGAGGGCTAGAAGGTGGTAAATCGGCATACCAGTCATAGAAGGACAATGGTGTACCACCCATTAAGTTAAGGAAACGAGCACCTGCTGCATAGGACAACATGGACATCGCTGGAATTACAGAGAAGCCTGCGTTGCGGTCAGGGCCGTATGTTTTTGCAGTATATAATAAGGATGCGGCAGTAATTTCTGTCGCTTCATCCCATGTGGAGCGCACAAAGCCACCCATACCACGGGCAGATTTGTATTTCTTCGCTTTTTCAGGATCTTCTACGATAGATTTCCAAGCTTCGATTGGGTTCTTAGCATGTTTTTTAGCTTCTCTCCAAAGCTCAGCCAATTCACCGCGCACATATGGATATTTTACGCGTAATGGGCTATAGAGATACCAAGAGAATGTTGCACCACGAGGGCATCCACGTGGTTCGTAATCCGGCATATCATCTGGTGTTTCAGGGTAATCAATCGCCTGATTTTCCCACGCTACAACACCATTCTTAACGTAGATATTCCAGCTACAAGAACCAGTACAGTTTACGCCATGCGTTGTGCGGACAACTTTATCGTAAGACCAACGGTCACGATAAAAATTTTCCCACTCGCGACCGCCATCTTCAGTTATTTGATGGCCGCTTGGAGATACGTTCTTCTTCCGAAGAAACTTAAACTTTTGAGACAACAAGCTCATCTCGTGTCCTCCTTCAAAACTACAAAAAAATCCCTTGTGCTAGCTGAGCTAACACAAGGGAGAAAATACTGTTATTCGATATTACTAATATTAGGGTCTATATTATCAACCTCTAAATCAAGCAATCCGATTAAAGCATCAAAATCACAGATTACTAGATGGTGTTTATCATAGGCTACATAGCCCAACTTACGCAACTCACTTAGCATGCGATTTAAACTTTCTCTTGATGTGGCAGCAAATTCAGCTAGCTCTTGATTTGTTAAAGCGATATCGATAAAGATACCATCCTCGCGCTTCACACCATAACTATTGGCTAAGCGCAACAAGGTAGAATAAAATGCTCCCTTCTTGCCGTATAACAGCAAGTCTCGGTATTTTGCCTGTTGACGCCGCATATGTAATGTATAGATTTTCATCATCGCAATAGCCAATGAATGATCTTTTGCAATAGCTGATTCTAACAAATCATAGCGAATGGAATAAACAGTGCAATCCTCCCGAGCGATGGCGTTGAACACGTATGTTTTTGTGTTCTCCTCATACAACGGAACCTCACCAATTACATTATTCGGTCCTACTAATCGTAGCGCAAAAATGTGCCCACTAGATTCGAATTTCTTAATGCTCATTCTACCTTTTAACACTACGTAAAAGTGTTCTGCCTTGTCCCCCTCGTGGAAGAGAAAATCACCTTTTTTAAGATGGAGTTCCTCGCCCGGCAAAGCAAGTAATTGGTTAATTAAATTTTCATCCATACCTTCACCACTCCATTGTACTTTTAAAATAAAATCCATTAGTTATACTAATCTATTTATAGTAAAAGTACATGTATTATATACTTTTTTGTATATATAAGATTATTATAACTTATTAATTTCAGAATATGTGTGTTTTATGTCACATTCACAAAAATTTTTACAATATATAATATATTTGTGATATAAGACATTGCAAATTTAGTTGATACAATAATTATAACTCAGTTCTCTAAGTAATTCGAATATTTTCTATAGAAATTCCATAGATTGCAATATTCATATACATTGACTGATAATTGTATCTTCCATGTCTTCATTGCATGTATAGTTTTTCAGTAAGGAGAAGTTCAAAATGAGCGAACTAAAAATGCCTCAAGTAGGGGCAAGCCGTAGCGAAATTGTGGCTAATTGGCAACCAGAAAATCCAGAATTTTGGGAAAAGTTTGGTAAAAAAATCGCTAAACAAAACTTGGTTATATCCACAATTGCATTAACACTTTCATTCTGTGTATGGTATTTATGGGCAACCATTGCAGCACAGCTAAACGGTGCAGGCTTTAATTTCACTACAGATCAATTATTTACATTGGCTGCCTTGCCAGGTCTTGTTGGTGCTACATTACGTTTTGTATATACCTACATGCCAGCCTTAATCGGTGGTAAGAACTGGACATTTATTTCCACACTTATTTTATTAGTTCCTGTTGTATGGCTTGGCTTTGCCGTTCAAGATACAACAACTTCTTATATGACATTTATGATTTTAACTGCCCTTATCGGTTTAGCGGGCGCCAACTTCTCGTCCTCCATGGCGTACATTGGCAACTTCTTCCCTAAATCTGAAAAAGGTACAGCTCTTGGTATCAACGGCGGCGTTGGTAACCTTGGTATCTCCGTAATCTACTTCTTAGCTCCATTCGCTATGGGTTCCGCTGCATTAGGTAGCGTATTTGGTGTAACACCAGCTATCATCAAAGGTAATGCAGTATACCTTGCCAATGCGGCTTTCATGTGGATTGTACCACTTGTTGTTATCCTTGCACTTATGACACGTTTCATGGATAACTTACCACTAGAAAAACCAAATCCTAAAAATCTTGTACAAATCTTTGGGAACAAACACACTTGGGCACTTACATTGCTATACACATGTTCCTTCGGTGCCTTCTCTGGTTATGCGGCAGCACTCGGCCTACTAGTCGGCAAGGAATTCCCTGAAATTCCATTTGCATCCATTGCATTTGTTGGTCCCCTTGTTGCAGGTGCTCTTCGTCCTGTAGGCGGTTGGTTAGCCGATAAAATCAATAGTGGTACAAAAGTTACCTTTGTAAGCCTTCTCGGTCTATGTGCAACAACAGCACTAATTGCAGTTGGCGTAGATATGCACAACTTCCCATTCTTCTTTGCTATGTCCGTGTTGACATTCGTATGCTGTGGCTTCGCAACAGGTGCTACATTCCGTATGATTCCTCACGTATTCGGCAATCCATTGCTTTCCTCTTTAATTACAGGTTTCGTTGCTGCCGTAGCTGCATACGGTGCCTTCATTACACCTAAGATCTTCGGTTTCACATATACTACATTCGGTAGTATCTACCCAGCTTTCGTTGCATTACTTGTGTTCAACCTGGTAACAGTAGCTGTGTGCTACTGGTTCTATGTGCGTAAAAGCGCAAATATGAACGTATAATTTTCTGGAAACAGAAAATTTACGTTCACTCCACAGTACAACAAAATATAATTCACTTTTCTAAACTAAGTGATAAAAGAAACCCCGCATCTCTCCTCCATACGTATCAGGCCTGCGGCCTAGGGCCTTGACCTCGTAAGTCGGATCGATGCGGGGTTCTCTTTTATAA
The DNA here is from genome assembly GCF_013393365.1 of Veillonella nakazawae. Taxonomy (NCBI): domain Bacteria; kingdom Bacillati; phylum Bacillota; class Negativicutes; order Veillonellales; family Veillonellaceae; genus Veillonella; species Veillonella nakazawae. Next base: position 261,167 of record NZ_AP022321.1, on the reverse strand, counting down.
AAATATAGTTGTAAATAAGATGCTCAGATATAGTGAATTATATTTTACGCAGTGCAGTACGAACATCAAATTTTCTGTTCAAAATTATAGCATTCATTAAAAAGGAAATAAAAAATAGCCCTCCGTTACCATGCGTAATTAGCTAAACAGAAAGGCCATTTCCTAGATAATTAGTTTTTGAGATGCGCCTGACGTCCTACTCGTCTGACTATCTATTTATATTATAGAGTTAAAGATATATATCGTCAAATTAGAATAAAGGGACTGCCAAGCAGTCCCCTTTTTTATCCAAAGATTTCTTCTAGTAGTGCATCGTCGATGATGGTACCAACGTAGAAGTCGCTGAAGATGCCGTATTTTGCACTGGCTACTTCAAAGCGCATATCGTATACGATTTTTTTGAATTGGATGTCGTCATTACTGAAGATTGTAATGCCCCATTCCCAGTCATCTAGGCCACAGCCACCTGTTGTAAATTCGGATAAAACGTCTAGGTATGTTTTACCAAGTTCACCGTGAGATTTCATCAACATGCCTCGTTCTTGTGGTGGTAGCATGAACCAGTTGTCATCACCTTCACGTTTTTTGCTCATGTTATAGAAGCAGATGTATTTGTCACGAGGTACATGAGGGTATAATTTTTGGTTAACTTCTTCTGTATCGAGTTTAGCTTTAACATAAGCACTTACTTCTGTTACAGATGTATAGGAATATGTTTGAACTAATACGCTTGCAATCGCAAGGCGACGGAATTTGCGTTCTACTTGTGCCAAGTATTCAAGGGATGGACCAAGGATCCATAGGATTAAGTCCCCTTTTGCACCATTACAATCATAGAATGCATAGCTACCTTCTTTAGCTTGATGTTTAGCTTCAAGGTCTGCTAAAAATGCTTTTAATTCGTTGCATGCTTCTGCTTTTTCTTCAGCTGTAAAGCAGTTCCATGCACTGAAATCCATAGCAAAGACCATGTGTTGGCTATGCCAACCTTCTACTGTAGGGATTGCTTTTCCCATTGTGATCACTCCTATCTATAGTGATTATATTAAAAGGATATATATCTATTACTTTAAGAATCGAAAAGACTCCATATACTATTATAGCATATGGAGTCTTTTCTTATAATTATTTATTAATATTAACTTTTATTACTATCCACAATAGACTGTACTAATTCTTTCGCTTGCTTCACACCATCAGGAATACCGATGCCATCAAATGGTGTACCAATGAGATGTAAATTTGGATAGTGTTTTGCCACATGTTCACGCACTGCTGTGATCCCTGCGCGATGGCCCACATTATATTGAGGCATGCAGTGAATGAGACGATTGATGCGCACCCATTCAGGTTGTGCTGCAAAATTCATAATGCGTTGAATTTCTTTTACTGCTAACTCTGAAAGTTCCTTATCATTGAGATGTTCTACTACATCATTACCAGGTTTACCAATAAAGACGCGCAATACGATTTTATCGTCAGGCGTTGTTTGAGGCCATTTTTGATTAAGAATAGTACACGCTGTAAGAGGTGTATCTGTGTTGCGTGTAATCAAGAGGCCCGAACCTTTTAAGTCACCATCAAAGGTAGCTTTATCAAAGGCCATAATAGCAATAGCACAGCTCGACTGTTCCATGGAGCGCAAGAAATCAAAACCCGGATCATCCTTAAACCATTGCGTATATGTGGCAGGCGGTGTCGCGATAATCACATGATCCGCCATAGCAGGAGCTTTATCAAGGAGTACCTCTATAGCTGAATCTGTAGTAGAATCACTAGCTTCTACCCTGTTCTCAGCATTAATAGACGCAGTTCTAATAGATTTAGAATGAGACTGACAGCCACAAGCATCGTTTCCAGAGTTCTCCACATCGATAGCATACATACCTTCAACATATCGAATATTAGAAACTAGCGTACCTGTATACAAGTGCACATTACTAGGCATGGCATCAACGATAGCGGTAATAACGCTTTCAAGGCCGCCTGTCAATTGGCGGAACATACCAGATTGAGCAGCAGTCCCCTTACGACTCGCCATATCCGCTTGAACCTTACTAGTTTGTCGGTGTGGACTAGTATTTGTGGCATGGCCAGAACTGTTTGAACTATTATTCGTAGATGCAGTTTGACTAGACTTTGCTTCATGGCTTTCGAATTGACGGTCTGTCATAGTCCCTTTACCAGCACGCGGTACGTCGCCTTCAGCTACGGCACCTTTAGCCGCTTTAGTAACCCCCGCTTTAGAGTGGCCCATCTTAGCAGCCATCATGCCTTTTACCATGTTCCCATATTTTTGTTCTACTTGAATAAAATGAGGGAATGTAGATAACAAGCTAATTTTATAAATGTCGCCGCCATAGATACCCGCCAATAGAGGCTCGATGAGCTTATCCATCATTTCTTGACCTAAATGGTATTGAAAGAAATGACCAATAGATACATCTCCATTTTTATCTAGTTGGTATGGCTTTTTAAAGTAATCTAAACCAGCTCGCAATTTGCCAGGCCAAGAAATAAGCGTTGCTTTCACAAAAGGCATCATTTCCGTAGGGATGCCCATGATAGAGCCCCCTGGAATCGGATGAATAGAACCTTTGTCATACACAAAGGCTTGCCCTGTTTCATTCGATACAAGGGTGTCCCCTAATCCGAGATCATAGACGAGATCCGTCATTTCCGTTTTACGGCCTAAGTAAGAATCAGGTCCGAGCTCTACCACGAAGTCATCGACGCGTTGTGTTTGTATTTTCCCACCAAATCGTGGTGCTTGTTCATAAAGAGTGATGGTCCAGTCCGGCTTTGCACGGCCTAAATAATAAGCCGCTGTCAATCCAGTTAAGCCACCGCCCACTATTGTTACATTCACGAATGAATCCTTTCTATTATTGCACTCGCCATCGCTTGCAAGAATGTTTCATCACAATTCGGCATTTCTGCACGCATATATACAGCGCCGCCAGCATCAACGAGTTCTTTACACTCTACATCATTATCGTACAATACCTCTACATGATTGCTTACAAAGCCAAATGGTACAAAGGCTATATGTATCGCACCACTACGCAAAGATTGATTGATTGCTTCCGCTACGGTTGGACCTAACCATTGCCCGTGAGGGGCTGCGCTCTGCCAAGCTACAGACCACTGTTCTAAATCGCACCGTTGAGCGATTTCTTTTGCACTTTCCTCTAAGGCCAAAGCATAAGAGTCTGCATTATGACTATTAATAAGAGGTATGCTATGAGCACTAAAAATAACAAATACATCTTTAGTGTCATTGATGCAGTCTGAAACTGCTTTCACCCAATACTCGATAAAGGAAGGTTGATCCCACCAAGCACGAATAACATCAAAGGTTACATCTTGAAAGTCACCAATTGCAGCCTGCACTTGCTTCTCATAAGCACCAGTACCAAGAGACGTAAAGAATGGGGCCGTTACGATAGCGATAATATGCTCTACACCTTGTTTGACTAATGTATCTACCGCATCAGCAATGGACGGCTTCATATGAAGATATCCGATGGCCGATGGTATGGATGGCAACAACGTAAGCAGTCTATTATATTGACGTTCTGCCATCGTTTGTAATTCTACGTTGGACCACTGACCAATGACATCATAACGATGGGTAAGATTTGCAACTTCAGCATCGGTCGGCACGCGACCATGACGAATACTCGTCATATATGGCACTAGATCATCCTTACTTGAAGGGCTACCATAGGATAAGAATAATAATCCTTTTTTCTCGATGTTCACTAGCTTACCCCTCTTGTGCCCATAATTCACGACTGCGTTCATGTACATAGTCTGTAAGCCAATGGAGCTTTTTAGGATCCGCCTCTGGGAATACGCCATGACCTAAGTTAAAGATATGACGGCCATAACGAACACCATCAAGTAAGATACGGTCCACTTCATGAGCTAATGTTTTTTCATCAGCGAATAAGTAGGCTGGATCGAGATTACCTTGTACCGTTTGCGTTACGCCTCGTTCATTAGCCATAACGATGGAGCTACGCCAATCAAGAGCGATTACATCCAATGGCAAATGAGACCAAATAGATACGAGATGATCGGTACCAACACCATTCATAGCCATAGGCAAGTGAGGGTATCGCTCCTTCACAGTCTTAATAATGCGTTCCATATGAGGATAAATACCTTGTTTATATTGGTCCGCATTCACTGCACCAACCCAAGAGTCGAAAATTTGTAATGCATTCGCACCGGCTTCGGCTTGCATAGACAAATATTCAATGGACATATCTGCTAACTTTGTCATCAATGCATTCCATACATCTGGTGCACCTATAAGCATGCCACGGGTCTTATTATAATTCTTTGTTGGTCCCCCTTCGATGAGGTAAGACGCAATCGTAAATGGTGCGCCACAGAATCCAATGAGCGGAACGTCGAGCATACCGGATGTTAATAACCTAATCGTTTTCCCGATATAATCTACCTTTGTAGGGTCAAAGGTATCTAATGTATCTACATCAGCCATGGAGCGAATTGGTGTATTAAACACAGGGCCCACACCCGCCTTGAGCTCTACGTTTACATTCATCCCTACCATAGGGCTCATAATATCCTTGTAAAGGATGGCTGCATCTACGCCGTATTCTTTTACAGGTAGCTCTGTAACACGAGCACACAACTCAGGCTCTTTTGTAATTTCAAAGAGCGTATATTTTTCTTTGATTTTGCGGTATTCCGCTTGGCTACGACCAGCTTGGCGCATATACCACACAGGTGTTACACCAGGGTTCTTACCTTGGATCATATCTAAATATGCTGTATTCAAGTACTCAACCCCTTTCTTTCTAATCAATACTAACACACTATGATAACTAAAACAGTTACTTTAGTTACATCACTTATAACGTTGTCATTACTATTCCCTGTGAAAGCTATATACCTTCACAGGGGTTACGTTTAATTGCGACTTAATCTATGCCGATCAATGCCTGTAACGGATTGAGCCATATCAAATACAGAGCGTTGGCATGTAAACAACCAGATTTGTTGGTTCTTGCCTATTTCTGCTAATAGTTCTAATGCACTACGTTGACGGTTTTCATCAAAGCGCACAAGAATATCGTCTAGGATAATTGGCAAGGATTCAACTTGGTAAGAGAATACCTTAGCTAATGCTAGGCGCAATGCCAAGTATACTTGGTCGGCTAAGCCACTAGACCAGAACTTAAGTTCTAAGCGTTCTCCATTGCCACTAACCAGTGCTACGCCTTCGTTGATCCCGAGAATATCAAAGGTATAGATACCGCCAGTCAAACGTTCTATATAAGAAGATGCAAGCTCTAACATATGAGGCTGTTTTTCTTGCTCATAGGACTGTTGAGCCTTATCCATGCAGTGGCTCATCAACACTTGGGTAGCCCAGTCTTCGAGAGCAGATTCTAATTCATTTTGCAGCGCTTCCCGTTCTTGAAGCATTTGGTGTTGCTCTTGGTCAGAACCTAGGGCACGCATAGACTCCACAATTTGACCACGGCGCTCATATAATATTGCCAACTTGTCTTCAATGGATGCTATTTCTCGTTCAGAATGCGCCAATTCATCAAGCCAATTATCCTTATTGTCTTCACGCAAGCGACGATAGAATAAATCTTTATTCTCTGCATCAGGAGCTAATAAATCTAACTGTACCTGACTTTGCTTGTAAATGGTTTGCCATTGCTTGTATTGGTCTTCATCGATAAGATGTTGACGATACTCGTTAGAGCTTTCCATGCCAGCCTTGTGCAATAGCTCTTGTTGACGAAGTAGCAATTCTTTTTCTTTGCGGTGCCAATTATCGTATTCATTGCGGAAGCTTTTACGTTGTGCTTCCTTTTGTTCCCATACAATTTTATTTTGTTGAAAGTTTTTATATTGGTTATAAATACGTTTTAACTCTGTAGGAGATACAGGAGCCTCAACACCAAGGTTATACCACAAGGTCATGGCTTGGTCTTCGATAACGCGTAAGCCTTCTTTGTGCTCTGCTAAGCGCTTTTCATAACCTTCAATAGTACGTAACTGTTCATGGTACTGATCGTACTCTTGTTTGAGACCGAAGAAATCATCTTCGTTAAGGCTCTTCGCCGCACCTTGAGGCAACCAATTCTGCCAAGCTGCAAGGGCTTCATCATAAATAGCTTGCAACGTATGACCTTCTTGGACCCAACGATCAAGATGCGCTGCGCCCTCTATGGATGGAATTGGACTCACCACAGGTGTTGTGGCTTTCACAAGTGCCTCTAACTGATGTTCTACATCAGATTTACGAGATGACAAGATTTGTAACTCATAATTCAATTTAGATACATCAGAATTGCCGTTATGACGTCTCCATGTAGCATACCAGAACAATGCCATAGATAGGATTAATAGTACAAAGCCGCCAATCGTATAAAGTACAGACTCTAATACTAATAAGCCTGCTAATACGAGTAAAACGCCAATCACTGCAGCTACGCCACTAATGCGTTGTAACCACTTTGGCAAATTACTCGGTTGTGCATCAGGACCATAGCTATCCCGTTTTTCTGTAACTCGATCAATATCCATCAAGATAAGCTCTAGTTCACGTTCGAGATGCTCTTTTTTCGCCAAATCCTCTTCACTGTAATTTGGTAACGATGCTCCGTCGAGATTGGCTGCTGGCAAATCATCAGAGGCCTCAGCAGGCTTGCGATCTTGCCAATGTAATAATTGATCTTTAGCAGTGCGCAAGCGACTTGCTAAGCGCTCACCTTCAAACCAATTCACATCATCGGCCATCGGTTCATCATCACGCCATGCAGAATGCATGGATCGAGAGAATTCTAATTGTTCTCGCACCTTGAAGATGTACGCATCCCCTTCTTCACACTCCCGGCGCAATTGTTCCCATTTAGCCCCTTGTTGGATGAGGTCTTCAATATCTTGACCATACGTACCAAACGGACTATCAGGACTAAAGTTGGCTGGCATCAAAGACGCTTCCTTTTCTTGCCACAACTGCATATTGTCTCGAGCTCGTTTAATTTCCTCATCGATGCGAAGGAACTCATCACGACTCAAGGCAAGCTCGCTATTGTACTGTTGCATATGCATACGCGCTTCTTCGCTACGGCGATACGTATCCCACGCGCGCAATACCATATCTATACCGTCGCGGTATTCCTTCCACTCTTGCAACTGCCCTTGCAATTCTGCCTCAGTCTGCTCAGTACTGTGAAAGACCTTTTGCAGTTCTACATATTGCGTTTCATGCTCGGCTAAATGGCTTAACTTTTGACGATTTTCTTTAAGTTCATCCATCAACACGTTGATGCGGCGTTTACCATTAGAGGAAGCTACTAATAGATCAGTAGCGCCTTTTTCCACATCTTTTACAACCGAGCCTAAATGCTCGCCCCCTTCAGCACCGAAGAAGCGAGACCGAACCTCTACCTCTTGTAGAACATCGAGACCTTGTAAATCATCAAGAGTCAATCCGAAAATTCGATTATATGTTTTTTTATCAATACCATGCCACCAGTGTTGAGCTGGCTCCTCATGAATGGCTGGATTTCCTGGACTGTAAAAGTCTAGTTGTTTACCCTTACGACCAATGTAGTAGCTTTCACCATTACGCTCTACATCAAGGGCACCCGTCATAGGCCCATAAGCCTTATGCGTACCACCGAATAAAAGGGTGCGCATCCCTTCAAGAAGAGATGTTTTGCCACTTTCATTAGGTCCATACATGAGCTGAACACCATGATTTCCCGTAGTGAAAGACCAGTTGTGATACGGGCCAAATTCATCAAATCGTATGCGTTTAATGTTCATCGTTAGCCCCCATCAATACAGTAACACCTTCAATTTCACAGCGCTTCAAGGCGCGAAGCAATAATTCATCACTCAACAAATCGGCATATACACCTAAGCGTTTAAACTCAGGTCGTTCTGCCAAAATTTGACGTACCGTCTGTACCGCATTGCCATCAACCATATCATCATAGGCGCGTAAATAATCCCCTACTACATCGGATAACAATCTACGTTCAGCCAAATTAATGCTAGGTCGCGTATTACAGATCATGCGATAAGGCATAACAAATATAGACTTGCTTTTCTCTTCACTTTGGGACTCTTGCAACCATAATTTGCGCACACCTTCTTGTGTACATAAACGATGCAACGGACCAGTACCTACGAGAACAATGGAAAGCAAGATATTTTTCTTATATTGCTTACGGAGATTCTCTTTTTTATGGCGTAAAATTTCTAAAAATTCTGCTTCCGTTTTCATGCCTGCAATATCAATTTTGATTTCTTCAAAACGGATTGCACTTGTTTCAATGAAACGAGGTTCACAATGACCATTATGAGATACAGAGACGAGATAGCACCCCTTAGCGCCTATTTCCTTGCGGTGTAAACCTTGAGGATTACCGGAATAAACAACAAGAGGTTCCTCGCTAAGAACTTGAGATTTGTGAATATGTCCTAATGCCCAATAATCCATAGCCGCCTCTGCAAGATCAGTTAAACTGCATGGACCGGTCACATTATGGTTTTCAGAGCCTGCACTAGAACCTACCGTACCGTGCATGACAGCCAAAGAAAACTCATCTCGTTCAAAGGCACGGTATTGGCGCGCATAATTGTCGCTTTCATTACCATGGCCACAGCTAATGCCGTAAACGCCACCAATTTCTATATTGTTAACAATTAATGGGAAACGTTGTACTTGTTCACTAGAGAATACATGCACATTATCCGGCATCTGCAATTGAGCCTTCCAGCTTTCAGCAGGATCATGATTACCTTGCACCATATATACTGCAATGCGATGTTCCGCCAAACGATACATGGCGCGCACAAATCGCACCTGTGCCTCTAGATTATGATCTTCGCTATTATAAATATCACCAGCTATGACAACGGCATGAACATGCTCATCAATAGCAGTGTCAATAATTGTATCAAAAGCTACATAGGTAGCTTCGCTCACGGCGCGATCAACGGCGCGGCTAATACCTGTAGCATATTGAAAGGGTGCCCCTAAATGCAGGTCACCACAGTGTATAAATCGAAATGGCTGCATCTATATCCACTCCTTGTATTAGTACTTTTATTATAGTTATATATAGTAATTACAATATTTTATTATACTACAAAACCGTAAAGATTACTTAAAAATAACTATCAATCAATCTATCAAAATAGATACTAAAATATAGTATCTCCCATTAGATTTAAACTATACGCCTTACCTGTATTAAAAATGGTCTAAAACCTACTGCGACATTTTTGTTAACTTAAAAATACATTAAGTTGACAATTTATACACGAACGTTTACAATCAAATTGTCAATATTTTATGTTTTTATTAAGTTAACAATTAGGAGGCTATTATGGCTTTGCCTACAGATCAACAACCATCCCAGGTGGGAACATACGAAAAAATTCTTACCATAGCTAATCGTATTATGCATGGTGGTGAAATTACTAAAGAAGAAGCAATCGAGTTAATTCATACATCTGATGATGATACGATGATTCTACTTGCTATGGCCGATAAAATTCGCCAGCATTTCAATGACAACTCCGTGGATGTATGCGCCATTGTAAATGCACGATCTGGCAAATGTCCTGAAAACTGTAAATTCTGTGCCCAATCTGCCCATCACGAAACAGGTGTCCAAGTATATCCATTCATGGATGATGAAAGCATCCTCGATGCGGCGCGCAAAGCTAAAGAAGCAGGCGCTATTCGTTTTTCTATCGTAACGAGTGGTCGTAATACTAATAACCCAAACGAATTTAACCAAATTATTCGCGTATTAGACCGTATTAAAAACGAAGTAGGTCTCGAAATTTGCTGTTCTCTTGGTTTGTTAACTTACGAACAAGCTCTCAAATTAAAAGAAGTAGGTGTAACTCGATACCACTCCAATATCGAAACAGCACCTAGTCACTTCCCAGATATTTGTACAACCCATTCCTACGAAGATAAAATGTCTACTATCGATAATGCTCAAAAAGCAGGTATTCGCGTTTGCTCTGGCGGCATCCTCGGGCTTAATGAAACATTAGAACAACGCGTAGAGATGGCATTCGAGCTTAAACGTTTGCATATTGACTCTGTACCACTCAACATTTTAAATCCTGTTAAAGGTACACCATTTGAAAGTAATAAAGCATTACGTCCTCTAGATATTTTACGTACCTTCGCTGTGTTCCGTTTCATCTTGCCAAACGCATTGATTCGTACAGCTGGCGGTCGTGAAGTAAATCTTCGTGACTTACAAGCTTATGCTTTAAAAGGTGGCCTTAACGGCATCATGGTTGGTGGCTACTTAACAACTGGTGGTCGTTCTCCACAAGACGATCTCCAAATGATTCAAGACTTGGAGCTAAGTCGCAATTCTGCCCAAGTTTAAATTTTCGTATATACCATTCTCATTTGAGGATGTTGTATATAAAAAATATTCCTAAGATTTATAAATTTTTTACACATATAAAAAAGAACCATCTAGTTTGCTGTGCTAGATGGTTCTTTTATTGCCATAATAAATTATAAATGGCTTGACCATTTGTATTGCCTTCAATAGGTTCTGGGTTTTCATTATACTCTACATTTTCATAAGGTGTACCGTCTGCCATGTACGCATCTACCTTTAACGTTTCCATGGTGCGATTATATCTACTTATATACACTTTATATCGCAATTCGTCGCCACCCAGTTCATTGACCCGCAGCCACAAAAGCGCATCATAATCACTTTTTTGAACACTGTCATTGTCAATAAATAATTGGTTTCCTGACGCATCTGGTCCAACATAATACCAGTCCGTTGCGTTAGCGGTCCCCCCTATACTGAGTAGCCACAAAAGGGACAATATGGTTAATATTTTCCTCATATGACTGCTCCTCTCATGCCTTAGAGCTGTATACTTTATAAAACTTTAATAGCCATTAAACCTTTATAAAATATACAACTTCTCCTTTATATATAATACCAAAATTGCCCCATATTTATCAACAATAATTAAACTTAATTATTATCTTTTTTAGAATTTCAAGAAATTAAAAGAAATTTCTTAAAAAATTTCATTTTCAACTCATTTTTTGTTCTTATAATGACAATGTCAAATGATAAATAGAGGTAACAATTCCCTGGTTACCATACGTGTATTTATCTCCCGACAAGTATTACTAACCCCAAACCTACTACTTGTTTAAATACATGGTTCATTTGATATTAATACTAACACTCCCCTTACATGAAAAAAGGACTCCAGTTGGAGTCCTTTTTTCGTTGTATAAAACTTTAATGAATCTCAAAATATAAGCGTGTATAAATTCTATCTTCTTTGTAATCCACGATAAACTAGTTCAAAAATAATTTTCTGAGCTTCTAACCACTCATCACTCTGAGACCACTTATATTGTTTATTAACAGCATATAGACCGTGTACTAAAAATACAAAAACAGATACCCCAACATCAAACGAAATACCAAGAGATTCTGCTATAACGAGCCCTTGTCGATCTTTTTCACGTCCTATAATGCGTTGTAATACATATTCTGAAATTTGTTCATCTAAAAATAAAGGTAAATACTTTTTATGTCGTATAATACGCTGACATAAAGGCAATCTATCAAAAATAGAATCGTATGCTTCTCTCAACGAAACAGAATTAGAAGCAGCTGATAAGGCTTTAGCTATAATTTGTAAATTATTATTATCTACCATTCCTGGGCGTGAATAGGAAATTGCATCATCCACTAAATCATCAACAATTTCCATGATATTGCTATAGTGTAAATAAAAAGTAGAACGGGTTATACCCGAAGCTTTACACAACGATGTTACTGTTATAGACTCAAAAGAATTGTTTGCTAAATAACTAAGCAAGCCTTCTTTTAACAACATACGTGTCATTTCTTTTCGAGTTATCATATAACCTCCAATATAGACACTTTTATACAATGTGTCTATTAATAAACATAGTGTTAATTATTGTTGAGACTAGTATAACAAAACAAGGTACACTAGTTCTAGAGATTACAAATAATAATCTATTCAATTAAATCGACAATAATTTAATTAAGGAGATAACTATGACACAATATACTCACATTCGAAATGCTACAGGAAAATTAACAATAAAAAATACAACATTCCTTATTGATCCATTTTTAGCACCAAAAAATACTTATCCTGGCTTTGAAGGAACATTTAACTATCAACAAAGAATGCCTATAGTTGATTTACCTCTATCAATGGACAATCTATTAAGCAATGTAACTGCAGTGGTAGTCACACACACACATCTTGACCATTGGGATGATACGGCAATTAATGCTATTCCAAAATCACTTCCTATTTTTGTACAAAATACAGAGGATAAAGAACTTATTACTTCACAAGGCTTTAATGATGTACGTATCATTTTTGAAAGTCTAGAGTTTAATGGTATTACATTAAGAAAAACAGGTGGCTCTCACGGCACGGTAGAAATGTATACGAATCCAGATCTCGCGCAATTATTAAGCGATGCGATGGGCGTTATTTTTGAAGCACAGGACGAACCAACAGTTTACCTTGTAGGCGATACAATGTGGACAAGCGATGTAGACAAAGCACTGCATCGTTTTGACCCTAACGTTATTATTATGAATACAGGATATGCTCAAATTTTAGGCTTTGAAGATAGTATTATTATGGGTACAAAAGATATTGGCCGCATGGTGGTACGCAAACCAGAGGCTAAAATTATTGCAGTTCACATGGATACAGTTAATCATACTGCAACAAGTCGTAATGATGTGCGCAAATTTATCAAAGGCAACAACATTGAAAGCCATGTAGCAGTGCCTGAAGATGGTGAAACCATCACACTTTAATAGATCTAAAACAATTAGTACATTATACTACGGCTAATACAAGTCTAGTAAAAAATCTATCCATAAACAATAAAAAACACCCTCTTAATTCTAATAGTCATAATAACTATAAGATCTATAGAGGGTGTTTTTATACGTAACTACAAATTATAATCTATCAAAGGATAAACTATTTTACTTCAGCCCAACCTAAAGCAGCACGTTTAGCATCGATATCAGCTAAGATTTTTTCAGCTACTTTAGCAGGATCAGTATTTACATACATAACAGAACCTAAGATGTCCTTAGTGTCTTCTTTAAGCCATTTTGTAACAGCATCAGAGCCTTGTGTAGGTGGCTCAACGCAGTGGTAAGAGTTGATCCCCATCAAGCGGAAGCCAAGGGATGCATCGATACCTTTTTCGTTAGACCATTCAGGGCTAGACATTGCAAATGGCATTTGTGGTAAGTTAAGACCTAATTCACCTGCAATACCAGCGAAAATACCGGAGGAACGTGCATTATCTACACATTCGCCGACATGCCATACTGGTGGTTGATCATCGCCCAAGAACTCTTGTAATGCAGGGCTACATTTCTTAATAGCATCTGTATTACAGTAACCAAGTTTCATTAATGGGAAGGATGCACAACCATTTGTTAAGATGATACAGCCATTTTTGATAAGTGTATCAACGATATCTACAGTTGCTTTTTCGTAGATAACGCGAGGGTTGGAACAGCCTACTACGTTTACAATACCACGAACTTTACCAGATTTTAAAGCCTCTGCCAATGGTTTGAAGGAACCGTAATGTTTAACAGTGGATTCTGGAGAGAAACCAACTTCAGCAGTGATTTCATATGGCGGAATGAATACAGGCATGCCTTTGCGCAATTCATGCGCTTCAAGGGCACGATCCAAGATTTTTCGAGCCAATTCTTTTGTTTCAGACAAGTTTGTATGGTGATGATCGTAACCGATGTGTTCTGCACCTGGTAAACGAGCTGCATCAGATGTAGTGATAACTTTTGTGTTGAAGCAACGTGCTACGTCCATGATAGCAGGGTAAACGTCTTGAACGTCAGCTACCCAGCAATCAAGAGCGCCTGTACCAAGTACAAGTTCCGCACCGATAGCATTACACAATGGAATAACGTTTTCGTAGCGGTACATGCTGGACAAACCAGAGCAGCAGATACCGTAGAATTGGATACCTTTAGCACCGATAGCTTTTGCTTTTTCTAAGTACTCTTCAGAGGCACCAATTGTACAAATTTGGGATACTAATGTTGGCAAGTGACCATGAACAGCGATGTTAACATAACCTTTTTTCAATGCACCGATGTTAACTTTGGATGTACGACGACCACCTTGACCGAACAATGCATCTGTTGCGATGTCCGCTGCTACTACGCCTGTGAATGTGAAAGCAAGACCACAACGCAAGAATTGTTTCATGTTGCTTTCCCAATCGCCATCTGTACCTACACATGTACGATGGTATGCATCAAAGGCTTCATTGTACGCAGAAATAGGTAAGATATCAAGGTTTTTCCAAACTTCACGGCGCTCAGCTGGAGCTAACGCTGTAATTGTTTTATATTCGCCAGGCAATGCACGGCTCAAATCTTCTAATAGAACATCTGCCAAGTCATTAGCCACTTCTTTTAAGGAACGACCTTCTTCAGGGATGTTGAAAGCTTTACATACAGTACGAATTTTTTCTTCCCCTAAAATTGGGATATCCAATTGATCGTTAGCAGCAGCTTTCAAAGAAATCAAGATTTCGCGAGCATGCGCACCATGTTGTGTTAAGCCACCAGCTGCTGCGCGTGTCATATTACGAGCTACAATAAGATCAGCATCAGCACCGCAGACACCACGAGGGCTCTTAGGTGTAATTTTACATGGACCCATGAAGCAAACACGACAACATACGCCTGCAATACCGAAAGTACATTGTGGTTGTTGTTTATCGAAACGGTCAAATACTGTATCGCAACCAATTTGCTCCATGCGAAGAATCATTTCGCGTACAGCTGGATCTGGTGTTTGTTCGATAACATCTTGTTTTGTAGGCCAAGTTTTACGATACTCAGCAACGGCTTTCATGTAATCGTTTACGCCATGTTCATGAGGTACCCCTGGTTCATGAGTGTGTGGCACCCATTTATCCGTTGGCAACGCTTTACCATGACTATGGTCATGGTCATGATGATGATCATGGTCGTGATCGTGATGGTGACCGCCACAATGGCAGTGGTCATGGTCATGGTGATGATGGTCATGATCATGATGGTGATGATGTTCGCCATGGCTGTGGTCATGGGTGTTTTTGTTTTCCACATCTTTATTCATAATAAACCTCCTAGGGGCCTACGTAGGCCAGTTAACAATAATAAGAAAACATATTCTACTTTTATTTTATTTTTTAAATCCACCACACTTGTGGGTTTTAAATCCTATCTCCTAAATATGTTTTAACCTAATTTAAGTATATTTTTTGACAGGACATTTGTCAATTAAATTTTGAGAATTTTTTGACTCATTTACTTCAAAAAACATTGTAATTACTATATTTATCAAATTCGATATTTTCAGTTTTCTTTCACAAATCAAAAGAGATTAATTCCTGTAAACTTAGGGAATTAACCTCTTTTATCTATAGAATACTATATTTATATATTGTTTTATATGAATTATTATTTGCAAACAGTACTTAATACTCTAACATTCCATCTGTATAATTTATAAGAATTGTTGCATAACTTGAGCCACTTCAGGCAATGGAATCGCTTTGCTCTATCTGATCTCGCTACAAGAACCAATTGACGGAAACATAGTTTTGATGCTAAAGGATAGAATTTAACTTTATCATCATCGCCCTTACTATTTAATGTGCTTGGTAAGAATGTAATACCATAATCATCTTCTACCAAGGATCTACAAGTATCAAGATTCTCAGAACC
Source organism: Veillonella nakazawae (assembly GCF_013393365.1). Taxonomy (NCBI): domain Bacteria; kingdom Bacillati; phylum Bacillota; class Negativicutes; order Veillonellales; family Veillonellaceae; genus Veillonella; species Veillonella nakazawae. The sequence goes on along the minus strand of NZ_AP022321.1, from coordinate 245,316 downwards.
AATAACCGCTTTAGGCACAAAGGATTCAGCCTGACATAGACGATTTACCAAGGTTCGCAACTTAAGGCCTTCTCTTATGAGAATAAAAGGGAAAGACCCAAATGGCGCTATCTCATGTATTCCATTCGGTGTCATGAGCGAGTCAGCAATAGCTATAGCTTTTTTATTCTCTACACTAACAGCTAATAAAATTTGCTCATCTAACACAGGATAACTTTCAAGAGCTTGCGAGTAAATTGGTGTTGGAAATAGACCTACATCAACCAATCCATCACAAATTTGTTGCTCCAAAAAATGGGACTCCCCTTCTACTACATGAAATTCCCAGGATGGCTCAATTTGTTGAAAGCTCTTCAATGTTTTTCCCAACATATGATGACCATAGAATTGAGATAATCCAATACGCACATGATAAGCCGCATCAGACCCTTGATTAATGATCGACTGTGTTAAAGCCTCTACCTTTCCTACTAAAGGCATACCCTCTTTAGCAATTTGTAAGGCTGCAGCGGTTGGTACAACCTTTGTCCGATTTCGAACAAATAAAGGTACACCTAATTCAGCCTCAATGCGACGAATACTTTGACTCAATGCGGGTTGAGAGATATATAGTTTTTTAGACGCCTTTGAAAATGATGCCATCTCAACGATGGTACTTATATATTTAATATCCTTTATATCCATAAAAACACCTTATAACAAAACATTATTGATTTATCATAAGTATATATTACCACAAAAGAAAGAGCCCTCCACAAGGAGGGCCTTTTATTTGAGCAGGTAGACAATCTCAATATTATATTGAGGATTTAATAAATTTTGAGACTACATTAGAGTTTTTAATACATCCAATACCTCTTGAGGCAATTCGTTTTTATGACCAATAAGTTTTTCTACATAGTCATAGCGGAACTCGAAAGCTTTGTGTAATTGGTGATGGTATTCACGCACTTGGAATGGTGGTTCAAAACCAGGAACCTCAACATAAGAGAGGTTTTCATATTTATAGAATGGTTTGAAGTCCAATGCACCTTCTACCAAACGTTCCAATAAATCAAGAGTTACCTCTTTAGGAATTTTATTTTCCAAGAAGAAACCTGTGTTCATGATGTAACATTGTACGCCACATTCAGAGAATAATTTTTTGTAGCTTTCATAGTCACGAACCAATGGATATGTACGGAATGGATTTGCATATGGTTCGATAACAAGTGCATTTGGATCAACGTGAGCATCCAGCTTTTCAGCAGTAGAACGACGTGTCGCAAGTGTTGCACCCATTGTAGATGCCAAAACAGGATCATTAATTTTAAGGATTGGTGGCAAAGTTTTATCTTTCATAAGCCATACAATGGCATTAACTGGTTGATCTACGTAGTTTACACGATTATCTGTCCAGAATTGAGATTTAATAGCGCGACCATTATTATTACGCACATCTTCTGCCAATACAACCTTACGGCCATCCTCATCCATAGTTACGCCAACATTTTGTAGAGTCAACAAGAATTCATTAGCAGGATGTTCCACAGGATAGTCTTGCATTTTGTCGAAATATGTAGGTTCAAGAGCAATAGAACTCAAGTCATTAGTATTAATGATATACGCATCGTCATGCAAGATAGAAATATCATAACGACCATCATGCTTTTCATGAGTTAATGTAGATTTACCAGAACCGGACAAGCCAAATACACCGATAGTGTAGCTTTTACCATTGTCAAGATTGTAACGTTTCATACCGCCGTGGCATGCTACATAATCAAAACGATTCGCCAAGGACCAAGCCAATGTAAGGGTACCTTTTTTATGCTCACCGAAGTAGCGCATACCAAGAATCATAGCGCAGTTATGAGCTGGGTCAAAAATAGCAAGCCCACCCGGATGACCTGGTACCACATAGTCAGGATCAGAATAGATATAAATATCGCCTTCTGGAATTTCTACACTATCATTGTAGAATTCTTTTACGGCTGCATCAAAGAACTTAAAGTTCATGATCCAAGAATACAAAATGGATGCATGGTCTTTCGGAATCATCAAATGCGCACGAGCAGTAAATTTTTTATCAAGACCTACGATAGTATCAGCAGAAATCCATTCTTTACCACGGCTATCATAGACTGCATCACGTGCAATATTAGCAAGTTCCACTTCGTCAATGCCTTCATCGCCAATAATGCGACGAGCTTTTGCATAACGGCCTGTAGTTTTACCATCGTTTGTAACAAGTACCTTTGCATCAGCTGGCAAACCTTGCTCGCATGGTTTATATACAGACATATCGAGGACGATAACACCAGGTTCTTCAGTGGCCAATTGGTACGCTTGTGCCACAGATGTAATAGGCGTTACATTGTTTCCATAAAATGCAGTTTCAATAGTACTGCGCATCTTAGAAAATAATGGGTTTGTTTTAATTTCACTTTGCTTCCAAACGCGTCTTGTCGACATAGTATCCAGATCCTCACCTTTAATATATACGTAATTTCTCTTGTAAAAGTAGTTTAAGATAAGAAAATACTGCCTCGGCAAATACTTTCATTATATTTTATTGTACCCTTTTCAGACAAATTTGTATACACAAAATAGATGAATTATAAGAAATTAATGCATGCTTATCTGGAATTAGTGCAACATATTTATTTTTTAGCTTTATTAATGAAGGCATCGATTTTGCCGACTAGCTCATCTACATTAAAATCACCACGCTCTGCGATCATCTTTATAGTAGCTACCTTAGCCATAACCTTTACCATCGGAGTTTTCAATTTCTCAAACTTAGGGTTCAAAGAAATTAAATAATCTACCACTTCAGGACTTTGTTTGATTAAGTTAGATAGCGTAGTTTTCGCATCGATATGGAATCTCCCATCTGCATCGGTAGTAAGTGGTTCTTCATCGACCTCTTCTGCGGCCTCTTGAGCTAGGGATTTATCATTACTATTATTATCTGTATTTCCTACAAAATCAGTCTTATCCCAAGTCAACAAGGTGCGAGAGCCTTCAAGTTCACGAATATGAGTACAATCTTGCATCATTTCTAAGACACCGCGGAATTTACCATTTTCATCACGTACCGCTGTATAGATAACGTAGATAAACAATCCCGGTTTATTGATCCAGAATTCAGCTTGGTTTTGCTCACCAGAACGAAATTTCTCTACGATCTCTTCTACAACATGAACAGACTTAGCAGGATGACAATTCTTCACTTCACGACCAATAACATTGGCACTGCGCGGGAATATACGATGTGGCGTATCACTATAAAACTTAACGAGTTCATTTTCATCAACATAAGACAAATCTACTGGAAGATGACGGAACAGCAAATTGATTTGCTCTAAGGTTAATTTGCCTGTCGCCACATCGAGGACTGTATCCTTGCCAACTTGTGCTCCACCTACAGGACCTACATACTTAGATAATAAGCCTGCCAAATCATTTAGAAACTCATTAGATACTGCACTATTTTGACTAGCAGCATTTCCATTTAATGAGGCTGCGGAATCGTTAATACCTGGCACGACATATAAACCTGGTGCGTTAATAATAGCATAACCGATTTCATGGTCATTTTTGCTCATGCGCACAAACTCTTCATCGCTTAATAATTTAAAGGATGTTGGCAATAAAACCTCTAACTCCTTAGAGTTCAAATCGCGTAACTTTGCCAATGTTTCCGGCACGGATGCTAAGAACTCTTCGTATTTATCTTCCCGAAGTAATGCATAAGATGCAGAAATAGCATCGCGTACGCCATCATCAAAGGTCCACATAATCCGCGTTGGACGATCAAACCCATGATTTTCTAACATTGGATATAATTGATTTTGCTTACGAGATAGATGGATACGCCATTCTGCTAAGGAATCAAAAACACCAAGCCAAGGATTTTTAATAAACTTATCTTGTTTTAACAATTCATCCGCTTCAAGAGCTACCTTTTCAACCGCATTAATTTCTTCTAAATAAGCCCACAATGGATGATTCTCTGGGTACTCATTTTCGGCACGCACTAATACACCGTCAAATAAATTCAACAAATCATCCATCTTGTCTAGTATTTCTTCATCCTTATAGACACCTTTCAAACTTTGCTCTGCATAAGCAAACTCATCGGGCGTACAAGTGCCTAACTTTTCTTTTAAAATACGGTTACCCTCTTCCAAGGATAATTTACCGTCTAAATAATCCTCTTTAATAGATACAATAATTCTGTACCGTTCGTTATTAATATCTAGCTTTTGCTGTAATGGATTCATATGCTTATACCTCCATGGGTCAAAGACTATTAGTATATACAATATATTATTACTATATTAAATATACATTTATTGTACTTATTTTGAAAGTAATTTTCAGTTGCTGTGGATACATTTCTCAAGATAATTGAGCCACAAAATACTTTCACCCCATATAATTAAACCCTTAAGTACTTTCACCCAATATAATTAAACCCTTAAGTACTTTCACCCAATATAATTAAATCCTTAAGTACTTTCACCAGCACATAAAAAGGCACCCATACAATGTATGAGTGCCTTATATTAATTTCTAAAATCAATATATTCAGTTTTAGAAGATGCTACTGGATTACCATCGGAATCTGTAGCAGGGGTAAACCGCCATGTAGAAATTTTTTCAACAAGAGCTTCATCAAGGGCAGTAACACCACTAGATTTTACGACCTCTATATCCCCTACAGAACCATCTTCATTAATGGTAAAACGCACATCTGCACTATGAATCGAATCACCATAACCAGCAATATTAATTTGATCTACAGATGGAGTAGATATGGCTACAGGCAATTGGAATGGAGCCGCCAACACAGAGGCTACCATACTAGTTACAAACAATGCGCATAACACAGTACAACGCAACACTTTTTTCATCACATTCTCCTTATTTAGCTGTTACAGCATGTTTAGGTAGAGTAATTGTCATTCCAATAATAGATTCATGAGCCTTTTGGTCCATACCAATAGCAGGTGTAAACTTCCATTGTAAAATGGCTTTTTTCACCGCTTCGTCAACTGGAGCATAACCAGAAGAACGTTCCACGAATACATTTTTAACATTCCCTTTTTTATCAATCAAAAAGCGTACGCGCATAGTAGGTGCTACGGTAGCTGTTTGAGGAACCTCAGGTAACTCAGGTTTTACAATTTCCACTTCTCGCGGAGATTCTAAGAACTTAGCTGCATCAGCTGTATAATTACCTAATACGCCAAAAGATGCAACAAGTAAAGCCGCCGCAGTGAATCTGAATAATTTATTCATAATAAGCCTCCTAAAATAATTATTTTGAGTCTATGAATAATATCATACTAAATAAAGATGAATATTTAAAGAACATTTTCTTATTGATAAAATTTCTCATTTATGATATATTGAACACAAGATAACTGTTCGGACTTACATATCAGGTAGATATGACAAAAAACTACACAAAGGAGGTTCATCATGAGACGTAGAAAGCGTATTCAAATGAAGGTCATGATAGTACTTGGTCTCGTTGCCCTCGTTGGGCCAAACCATCTACAAGCTCTTATTCACTAAATGATCATGACCCAAGCAGACGAACGTATAACTGCCACTAGCCGCTACGTTAGTAGCGGCTATTTTTCCGTTTAAATTCAGAGAAATATTCCTTTTCAAATTAATTCATTATTAGAGCAAAAAATTTCCCTCACACAAGATTATTAAAGTTTTTAAAATTAGTATCTATAAAAAGGAGGTTTATTATGAAATTCAATCGAATCTTACTAATCGTCGTATCATTAGCACTTATGTTATTAGCTCTTGCCGGTTGTGGTAAGGATGCAGCCCAAGACAGTCAGAAAAAATTAAATGTTGTAGCCACTACTACAATGTTAACGGATTTAGTAAAAGAAATTGGCGGTGACCATGTATCCGTCCAAGGGCTCATGGGCCCTGGCGTAGACCCTCACCTCTATCAAGCAAGCGCCGGCGATGTAACAACTATGTCTAAGGCAGATGTTGTGGTGTACAACGGCATTCATTTAGAAGGTAAAATGGGTTCCATTTTTGACAATTTAACAAAACAAAATAAAGCTACCATCCGCGTGTCTGACGCTATTGATCCAGCTACTCTACTCGACTTTGACGAAGAAGATGGCGTAAAAACTAAAGATCCTCATATTTGGTTCGATGTAGCTAACTGGAAACTTGCTGCCAAAGCGGTTTACGAAGGTCTTGCTAAAGCAGATCCAGCTCACAAAGAGGATTTCAAAAAACGGTATGATGCATACCTCACTAAATTAGATGAAACAGATGCATACATCAAAACACAAGCAGAATCAATTCCTAAAGAATCTCGCGTCCTCGTAACAGCACACGATGCCTTCCAATACTTCGCTCGCGCTTATGGCTTTGAAGTAAAAGGTTTACAAGGCGTTAGTACTGCTACAGAAGCAGGCACACAAGATGTGAATGAACTTGTTCAATTCATCGTAGATCACAAAATTAAAGCGATCTTCGTAGAATCTTCTGTACCACACAAAACAATTGAAGCCGTTCAAGAAGCAGCTAAGGCTAAAGGTTGGAACGTTGCCATCGGTGGCGAATTATACTCCGACTCCCTCGGTTCTGAAGGCACTGAAGGCGGCACATATATCGGCATGGTAAAAGCCAATATCGATACCATCGCTAAAGCACTTAAATAACAAATAACGTTTCAAAACAAGGACGACATACAGTGTACGCTCTATGTAAGTACAAGTACTACTAACAATACAGCGATAGTAGCACTATTGATAAAAGGAGGTCTCTATGGAATGGGCCGTTGAAGTTGAAGATATGACCGTAGCTTATACGACAAAACCCGTATTATGGGACGTAGATATGAAGGTCCCCATCGGTTCCTTAGCGGCCATCGTCGGCCCGAATGGGGCCGGTAAATCTACATTATTAAAGGCCATGTTAGGCCTATTAACAGTTATCTCAGGTAGTGTTAAGTTTTATATCGACCACCACCTTGCAATGGACAAAAAGGATTACAAGAAAATCGCCTATGTACCTCAAAGCGGTAGCGTAGACTGGGACTTTCCTACTACCGTATTAGACGTTGTACTTATGGGTCGCTATGGTCATCTAGGTTGGTTCAAACGACCAAGTAAAAAGGATAAGGAGCTGGCCCTCTCCATGATTGAAAAGATGGGCATGAGCGACTATGTAAATAGGCAAATCCGTCAACTTTCAGGGGGCCAACAACAGCGTGTATTCCTCGCGAGAGCCCTCGTACAAGAGGCGGATATTTACCTCATGGACGAGCCTTTCAAGGGCGTCGACAAAACGACGGAGCACGCCATTATCTCTCTTTTACAAGAAATGAAAGCGCGCGGTAAAACAGTTATCGTCGTACACCACGATTTAAATACGGTGCCTCAGTATTTCGACTGGGTAACGATGGTCAATAAGCAAACTGTTGCCTATGGTCCCGTAGCAGAGACCTTCACTGACGAAGCCATCGAGCGCACCTACGGCAAGGGGAGGATTGTATGACCATACTCCAATCTTATACGACACAGATGGTATTGCTCGGCACGGCTCTCTTAGGCCTTGCCAGTGGTATTGCAGGCACATTTGCAGTACTGCGCAAGGAAAGCCTCATCGGTGACGGTCTCTCCCACGCGGCACTGCCTGGTGTAGTCATCGCATTCTTGCTGACCGGTATAAAAGACATTGAGGTACTCATTATAGGTGCCGCCCTGTCCTCTATCACTGCGGCGTGGCTCATAACCATCACCGTAGAAAACAGTAAAATCAAATTCGATGGTGCTCTGGCTACTATACTATCTGCTTTCTTTGGTCTTGGTATGGTCCTACTCACCTACCTTCAAAGTCTGAACAATGCAGGTCAGGCAGGGCTTTCAAAATTTATATTTGGACAGGCCGCCACCATATTAGCCCGCGATGTGTACATTACATCGGCGGCAGCGCTCATCATTATCGTTTTAACAGCCTTATTTTGGAAAGAACTAAAGCTCATTTCCTTTGACGTAGAATACGCCAAAACATTGCAAATTCCCGTCACCTTTACACTCATTTTATATCGTTCACTATTGATCATGACCATCATCATCGGCATTCAATCAGTAGGTGCTATCTTAATCAGTTCCCTACTCATTGCACCGGCCGTAGGGGCCCGTCAGTGGACGAACAAGCTAGGTACCATGTGTATACTAGCAGGATGTTTCGGTATGGTATCTGCTATTGGCGGTACCATTTGGAGTACAACAGTACAAAAACTGCCTACAGGTCCTGCGATCATCGTCATTCTGTCGGTTATCGTACTATTGAGCCTTATTTTTGCACCTAATAGAGGCATCTTGTGGCAATATCGTAGAAACAAACAATCAAAACAAGCTTTATTATCAGAAACTGCAAAGATAAGTCCCGCCGATTTACAACAAAAGATATATAGAGCAGAGGGTAGACAGCCTCACATAGGAGGTGCACCATGACAGTACATACAGAGATTTTACTCATCGCCATCGCAGTATCCATCGCGTGCGCTATCCCGGGTGTATTCCTCGTGCTGCGCCGCATGTCCATGATGGCTGACGCCATTACACACACCGTATTCCTCGGCATCGTACTCGCTTTCTTTGTAACGGAAGACTTAAACTCTCCCTTGCTTCTAGTAGGGGCAACCGTAGTCGGCGTAGGAACGGTGTGGCTTACAGAGATGATTCATAACACGGGCCTCGTCAACGAAGACGCGTCCATTGGTATCATCTTCCCCCTTCTATTCTCCATTGCCATCATCCTCGTCAGTCTATACAGCGGCAACGCACACCTTGACGTAGATACCGCACTTCTAGGGGAAATCGCGTTCGCTCCATTCGACAGATGGATTGTAAACGGTACCGACCTAGGTCCTGTATCACTATGGATCTCCCTTGGGGTAGCGGTCATCAACCTCCTATTAGTTATGCTCTTCTACAAGGAGCTACAGCTATCTACCTTCGATCCACTATTGGCAGGGCTCTTCGGCTTTATGCCAGCCCTCATCCACTACGTGCTGATGACCATGGTATCCCTTACCGTGGTGGCTTCATTCCAAGCAGTAGGCGCTATCCTCGTTATCGGCCTCATGATCGGACCTGCGGTCATCGCTTATTTATGGACGGACTCTGTGAAAGCCATGCTCACTAGCAGTATCATCATCGGCATTATCTGTGCCGTCATCGGTACGGAAGTTGCTTTCACCCTAGACGTATCCATTGCAGGCGCTATCGCAACAACGATCGGTCTCGCCTTATTAATTGCCGTTATTGGCACCCCAAAGACAGGATATATTGCAACCTATCTTCGCCAACGCCACTTGCGTCGTCACTATCGAGAAACGATGATGCTCTGCCACATCTATACCCATATGAATACACCTGTAGCGGCCATCGAAAATGGTATCGGCACCATTCACGAACACTTGAACTGGAAGCCAGACTATACACACCAAGCCGCATCACACCTTAAGAAACAAGGCTTGTTGTACGTAACAAATGGGTACTATATGCTGACCGATAAAGGTGTGGCGCAAGTTAAAGAAATTATTTAATTAATCTTATTTAATGAATGTTAATTAGACTCCTTCAAAAATACATATTTTTCCCAACAAAAAAGAAGCTGAAATCAATGCTAATCTGCAAGATTTCAGCTTCTTCTTTTGTATTTAATTATATGGCTAAAACGCAACACGCATCTGATACCATTTGGCACCGCCATGATCAGACTCTGATTCACCTTCATTTACAAAACCAAACTTGGCATAATAAGGTATCTTTTCTTCCTTACAGGTTAAAATAACACCCTTTCGGTTTTCCTCTCTAGCCAAGTCTATGAAAGCCTTTATCAACTGACCTCCAACACCACGATTACGGTATTCAGGCAATGTATTTAGGCCAAAAATCATTTGCCATGCGCCATTAGGATTATGCAGCGAAGCATGAGCGAACATCTCATCCGTTAAGATTTCATCATCAGACACAAAGCCATCGATAAAACCAATAGGTGTATCGCCGTTAAAGGCAATTAAAAACTGACCTGCATAATGGTCTAGTCGCTCCTTAAAAGCCTCACGAGGTGCCGCCTCAGCAGGCGGGAAACAAGTTGCTTCTATATGTGTCACTAAATCTAAATCAGAGGTTGTCGCTTTTCGTATTAATATATCCATATCCTTCTCCATCGTATCTACATATCTGTTTAAGTATATACCGTTTACATAACAAAGGCTACACGTAACTCTACGTACGTGTAGCCTTTTATTAACAATTTGACCACTTACTTGCTATACAGATTATCCGACCAATTATCTTTTTGTATATTTAGGTACGTTCCGATACTGCATCGGCAATGAATCTTCTTTAATTTTAAATCCATGCTTCTCGTAAAATGGTGCATTCTTGCTATCACCAATCATAACATTAATGTACAAGTAAGACTTGTAAGCCTCTTTTACCATTTCTAGCAAATGGCCAGCAATACCGCGGCCATGATACTCAGGATGAACCAGCACATAATTGATGAAGCACACCAACTCTCTATCATCCATGACACGAATAAGACCAACTAAACGGTCACCATCCCATGCAGAAATCACGCGCGACGAATTCATGAGCGCCTTGTGTAATCGATCAGGATACTTGCCCACCACCCAACGAACAGATAGAAACAACTCTGCGGTTTGTTGAGGTGTAAAATTTCGTTCTTCTGTATACGTAATCGCCATAAAAGCCCTTTCTAAAGATTATAGAACCACCAATAGATATAATACGCTACAATTATTTTCTCTCATGTGGTTTATGTTGAAAGATTTCTTTTACAATCCCTTCACCAACAACATTGCCATCTTCCATGATAAGGAACTCCGTACCTGCTTGCAGGGATGAATAATCTACAGTTTCATAAATTGGTAGAGCATTAGCTCGTATCGGCTGATCAAAGATAACATCCTCACCATCAATAAAGTTTACACCTAACAGCTGTTCAGAGCCCTTTATAACAAGATGAGGGCAATACTCTCCATTATTCAAATTCGGTGAAGTTCTCCTCTTCTTGCGGAAGAAAGTAACTGTGCAGCAAATAGTAAAATCTAAATCGCTCATATTAGGCCTCATCAACTACATATACCATATCACCTGTAAAGTATATGTTCATTATACAATGTACGAGATTCCCTTCACTCCTTAACCACCCCTGCAGCACAGCTCGCCCCCAGTTATAAGTCTCTGTAATGACCTCGAATTCACTTTCACCATATTCCTGTTGATACTGAGGCAACTCAATTCTTTTACCCGTGAAAGTATCTAATATTGTACTATTAAAGACGAGAATTTCTAGATCATCTATATCGCACGTCTCAAACACAACTTGAGCCTTATGAGTTTGTTCAACACCATTTTCATAAGAGAAAATATAGTCAAATGTAAAGATTAAACTACCATCTACATATTCTATTTTCTGTACCCTTGCATCGTGGAGAGAATATTTGGGATACTCGCCAAAAGATCTTGTTGTTTTCATAGGACCTCTATTTTCAAACAACTATTTAAACCAAAATCTATAACTTAAAATCAGTATACCAATTTTTTTGTATAACATAAAAGGGGCTGTAACAAAACAGCCCTCAATCATTAACATTTAAATACCTAAAGTAAAAACCTCTTTATAAAATGCTATCATGTCTTTTGCATATTTCGCGGCCCGAGGAATGCCCAATCTTTTATAATAGTCAGCTACTATCTCTTGATGATTCTTCAAGAGATCGAACTCAATTATATACAAAGCAATACTCGTTTTAGAATATTTTCCTATTTCAATTGTAGTTGATACATCCTCCTCAGATATTGCCTCTCCTTTTGGAAATTCTCCATCAGGATACTCCTCAATAGTATCGTCGCTATATTGCAAAAACTTCTTACTCCAAAGGATAATATCTTTTCCATATTCTTCTATCATTTGCTCGTAAAACTGCACCATCTCTTTTTCTGAAAGCACCTTACAATTAAAGCCTTCTAGTAAGAATTGTCTCTGTCTTAATCGATTTTTTAGCTCTTCTACTTCAACACTTTGTACGTCTTGATTAAAGTTGTCTACACCTAGTTCTTTTATAATATCTAAATATATGTCATTATCTAAAAAATCTTTTATATTTTGCATATCTTTATCTTTCATAGATATATTTCTCAATAATTGCCATAGCATATTTGTTTCTATTTTTATACCCATTTTTTCTACTTCATGCTTTTCTTAGATCAAAACAGAATCAAGAGTGATACTAGTAAAAATAGGTTTTTAATTATTGATACGGTTTTTACAAAGTATGTCCCGAAAATTATAAATCTCAAATCGCACTACACGAAACTTTCATTTCAAAGCTAAAAAAACTTATTCCTAGCTAGCGAATTCAAAGATCATTTTAACTAAGCCTGATAAATTGTAGAAAAAAGAATACTCTAATGTAAAACAAAATCGACTATGGACGAACTTATAAGATACAAATAACCACAGATTTTATGTGGACAAAGAGACGAGGAAAGAACCACCTCCTTTCAATTATTTTCTATTATAATTTCATCAACACTTTTTATTTCAGTGTAACCTCTATAGAAAATAGGAATATCTACATTTTTTAAATTAGGTGAAATATAAACATAAATTTTTTTATTCAGAGCATCTGCATATCCAAGTTCCCATGGACACCACTGCGATTTAAATGTTGATTCTGTTAAAAAGATTATAAAAATCTTACTTTGCTGTATTCTTAGTTTAATAATTTCTGATGTTGAAGCATTACACCATTCTCGTTTCAAATCATATTTATCATTAACCCAATCTATATAAGCCACATATCCTTTTGTATTTAGATTTTTATATAATTCAACTATTTGATTCATATCACTAGAATTATGAGATATAAAAACATCAAATCTCTTCACCTTTTCTAAATCATCTACGTACAGTCTCTGTTTTAAAACTTCAGGACCTGAATTGATTTTTACAATTTCGTTATCAATATAATTTTTCTTACCTTTTTTCTTACGTCTTAACATAAATGGTAATCCAATAGATTGAATATAGTTTTGGGCTTCTATTTTTAAAGAAAAATTTCTCGTACATGAATTAACCTTGTAAAAAAACTCCGTAATATTTGATGATTTATATTTTGAAAGCTCTCTCATTATCTCTAATTTTTGATGCAAGTCGTAAGTATTAAAATATCTATCTATAAAAAATGATGTATATGATGGTTCTATTTCTTGAATAAATCTTAATGTGCCGTCGACTTTTTGTTTTCTTTTATCAAATTTGGATTTTGATAGCTGCTTTATTTCATTCTTTAAATTTTCCACCTCATCTTTTCCCAAAATAATTCTGTTCTTATCTTTTCTAAGTTTATTCGCACTATGAAAAGCACAATCTAAAATAAAATTATATGGTTTTCTAAAATTATATCTGCTCTTTTTTCCATACTTGATTAGAACCATATTTTTGCTATGCCAAAAATTATACTGTTTATTCAAATCATCCCACATATGTGGATATAACTCTTTAAATGTATTAACAATATCATCGTCTGAAAAAGTATATGGCATTAACATCAAAACTTGTTGAATTGGCTTTTTAAATTTCTTTTTATAATCAATATAAGTTTTATTAAATTGCCTTGCTGTTTTTCCCATAACCAATTACTCTTTTAGCCAACTTGAAAGTGGAATTATAGATTTTTTATCTTTAGATTTTGTCATAACATAATATCCTGCCTTCACTTTTTTCCCTGAATCATATGCCTCTCGCCCATCACAATATGTTATATATGAATATATTTCCATATACTCTTTTCCTTTATAGTTACTCCCCTTCTCTTTCATAGGAAAAAGTACAGCTTTTTTTCCTTTAATCGCATCAGCAAATCCCAACTCCCAATCACACCATTTTGATTCGACTGCTCCATCAGTGGCTAATAAAATAAACCTTTTGCATTTTTTATTCTATCTTTAATTTTTTCAGCAATCTCTCCAGATGTTATTTTAGGCATAGATAAATCTCTACTATCAATATATGCAATAACATTAAAATTTTTTTCAAGAAATTCTATAATACCCTTTACGTCATCTAAATCATCATGTTTATGTGATATAAAGACAGGAACTTTTTCCTCAAAAAAAGCAAAAGACTCGTTAATAACCCCCCTAGATTTTTGTAAGTTATTAATCCTATATTCACTAAATTCTCCTTGCTCAAAAATCTCTTTCATAACCCATCATCTTGCTATTTTTATCAACTTACTACAGTTATTTTCCTTTTTTTTGTGCTGCTTTTTCGATCCAGCTTCCCAAATTATAATATCCATTGTCTTGCGAATAGTCATACAAACCATCACAAATAGAGTCAAAATACGCAGGTGTATCATCATTATAGTATCCAATAACAGTATGTGAATTGCCCTTTACTGATGTTCTTTGAGTTCTCATATCTCTAATGTTATGTATATAAACCCCAATTATTGCATTTCCTCTTTCAATGCTTTTTCGTATTTCATATTGGACAAATGGACGTTTTAATGTTTCTTTGCCAATTAGGACTACAGTAACTGAAGTTCCTTCTAGTTGCTTATCTATCCATTTGCAAACAGCATTTTCACCATTCCTTTTAACCTTCTCAAATTCCGCCTTATCAATAAAACCTGCAGCTTCTTTGCCTTGAGTAACCCAACTATTTCTCACTGTCATTGATCTATTAATATCCTCATCATAATGAAAGCTAAAAAATACTTTTCTTGCCATATTAACATTCCTCCTTATTGTTAAGTCTATTTATCATTTTAATTATTTTATCAACATTAGTGTCTATATCATAAAAATTAGCAATATACTTAATTTCATCATTATTTAAAACATTTTCAACCATATCACCATTTTCAGAATATAATTCCTGAGCCATAGACCCAGTAAATGCTAATGGTATATTCACTAATTGATATGATTTAGCAATATTAAATTCTTTTTTTACGCCATCAGCTTTAATAATTTCTCCAGCCTTTTGTTTATTACCAAACATATATATTGCTATACCACATTGGGAAATCATTTCTTCTCTATATTTTTCCCAAGTTGTCCGAAGTTGCTCACTATTTATTGCACTTAATGGGAATGGCATTAGTTTTAAACTATCTTCAATTTTAATATTGCTGTGGTCATAGCAATATTCAGTGATTCCATTTATTACATAAGTGCCTACACCTAATCCATATCCATTAACAACTTTATATCCGTTCTTAACAAGTTCAAAAGATAGCTTCCTGATAAAATCCTTAGCTACTTGTATATCTAACGGAGCATAAGTTTCTGCACTTCCTGAAAGGAACACAGTTTTTCTTTTATATCTATTTAATATAATTTCTAATATCTCCGTGATTTCTTCATAGCTATCAATCAAGCATATTTTTATTCCATATCTGTCTAAATCTGCAATCTGCAGTTCTTGTTTAATTAAATCATATTTGTATTCTTCTAGTGCTTTTTTGTATTCTTCGTCTTCAAAATTGTCTCTATTAGGTTTAGCAATTTTTTTTAATATATAATAATGCGGTCTATTATCATCCCCCAATAAAACTCTCATTTTGCTGAGTACAAAATTAAAATTAGGATCACTAAAACTGAATCCTAAAAATAAAAAAGTCTTTGTCAGCAATGTTCCCTCTAAAACATCTCTGAATAATTTTCTACTATTAATTCCATATTCTTCGTAATCATCTCTAGTTATTACTGCCTCAGATGGACTTTGAATATCTCCATGCATTTTATATACAACTGCATCATAATTTTTATACGAAAGCTGTAAATCCTTATCAGCCTTTCTGACTGAAACATTTTTATTATTTTCTTTCAACGCATCTTCAATTAATGTATCAAAATTTGTTGTCCAATATGTAGAAATTGGAAGCTGTGATAATATCTTATGGTTTTCCGTTGGTTTTTTATTGGATGGAAAGGAATCTGATAAAAGTTCATTAATAGCACTTCTTTTATTTTTATTACAATAAAACTGAGCCAATGAAATCAAATCATGCTTTTCTTTGAATATATCTAATTTCAACTTCTCTGCAGGTTTTTCTAATAACTTTTGCCAGTTATAGTATCCAGCATCTATAGAGAGTCCTGCACCAGCAAAAACTGCTAATTCATCACTATATAATGCCTGTTCAATAATTTCAATCAATTCTTTTTTATCGACAATATTGTTCATTTCTTTTCCTCCACAATCAAAATTATTTCACCAAAATCAGTTCCTAAAGAAATAAATATTCTGTATAAAATCTCCATACTGACAAATTCATCTTTACTCATTTTTGCTATAGTAGCTGGCACTAATGATACTTTTTCTGCCAAATCTTGCTTATTTATATTCTTATTAATTAGTATTTTCCAAAACCCATTGCAGTTAACCTTCATATTTCTATACTCTCTAATTCGTGTTTATGAAGTTTCATTTAATATATTTTATCATAGTGTAAATGATATTCTAAGAATGTACAATTTTGATTGTATCACCGATACTATTATTGAGGTGATAACAACATACAATACGTATACGGTATTAACAGTTCATTTACTATAACATCATTATTAGACTTACCAATATCAAGACACATTCTGGAGGCTTACAATTTGAAACCTAATTATAGTTTACTAGGTCGTGAATTAGGCTATGATCGAAACACCATAAAATCTCATTATGAAAATGGAGCGCCTAATCCACAACGTCATAAACCGCCTATGATCAATAAGTTTTATGACTTAATACAGACTTTATCATCTGATGATACACCCTAATATTTTTATTACAAGCTAAAAAAGTCATCCAAAGACAGACTCTTTGGATGACTAAATTATATTATGTATTTTTATATGTTAGCTATATTAAGCAAACAGTCTTATTCCCACTCAATTGTAGCAGGTGGTTTAGATGTAATATCGTACACGATACGGTTGATGTGTTGTACTTCGTTTACGATACGACGGGAGATTGTGTCCAATACGTCGTAAGGGATGCGCGCCCAGTCAGCAGTCATGAAGTCTGTTGTTGTTACGCCACGCAATGCCAATGTGTAATCGTATGTACGGAAGTCACCCATAACGCCTACAGTACGTGTAGATGTTAATACTGCAAAGTATTGGTTAATGTCGCGATCAAGACCCGCTTTTGCAATTTCGTCACGGAAGATGTAGTCCGCATCACGCAAGATGTCGAGTTTTTCTTTAGTGATTTCGCCCATTACGCGAATTGCAAGACCAGGACCTGGGAATGGTTGACGCCATACGAGGTAGTCAGCCAAGCCTAATTCAGAACCAAGTTCACGTACTTCGTCTTTGAAGAGGTTGCGCAATGGTTCGATAAGGCCTTTAAAGTCTACAACTGCAGGCAAGCCGCCTACGTTGTGGTGAGATTTGATAACTTCTGCTTCGCCAGTACCGGACTCAATAACGTCAGGGTAGATTGTACCTTGCGCCAAGAAGTCAACGGAGCCAATTTTACGGCCTTCATCTTCGAATACGCGGATGAATTCTTCGCCGATAGCTTTACGTTTCGCTTCTGGATCTTCAAGACCAGCCAATTTATCTAAGAAACGTTTTTCTGCATCGACACGGATGAAATGCATGCCGGAATCTTTGAAAGCTGCTTCAACTTCGTCGCCTTCGTTTTTACGCATCAAACCATGGTCAACAAAAATACAAGTCAATTGGTCGCCAACAGCTTTAGAAATAAGAGCTGCTGCAACGGAGCTATCTACACCGCCAGACAATGCTAACAATACTTTGCCATCGCCTACAGTGTTACGAATTTCTTCAATAGCAGTTTT
Organism: Veillonella nakazawae; assembly: GCF_013393365.1. Lineage (NCBI taxonomy): Bacteria > Bacillati > Bacillota > Negativicutes > Veillonellales > Veillonellaceae > Veillonella > Veillonella nakazawae. The sequence goes on along the minus strand of NZ_AP022321.1, from coordinate 227,420 downwards.
TGCATAGTTTGCCATTGTCCATGTGCCTGTGAAGCCGCATACTTCATATAAGAAGTTGTGAAGCATTTCTTTACCATGTTCAGTATGCAATACTTCTGCATGATATTGCATAGCGTATAATTTGCGTTCTTTATTTTGCATAGATGCAACAGGGCAGTCTTTTGTATGCGCAATAATTTCGAACCCTTCAGGAACTTTTGCTACATAGTCAACGTGGGACATCCACACAACTTGGTCTTCGTCCAAGCCTTTGAACAATGGAGATGTAGTGTCCACTTTAGTAGGTGTTTTACCAAACTCACGGTTGTCAGCAGATTTAACTTCGCCACCCAATGTATGCGCCATAAATTGCATACCATAGCACATGCCAAGAACTGGAATACCAAGTTCAAAAATCTCTTTTTCGATTTTTGGAGAGTTTTCTTCATACACGCTGTTAGGGCCACCTGTGAAGATGATACCTTGCGGTTTTAATTCTTTAATTTTGTCCAGCGCTTTGTTGTATGGATATACTTCGCAGTATACGTGATTTTCACGAACACGGCGCGCGATCAATTGATTATATTGACCACCAAAGTCAACAACAATAACAAATTCCTTGTTTTCCATGCCTTCCTCCATATGCATCTATTTGTGAAAGTATATTCACGATTTTTTAATACCCTTACATTTCTGTACTGGCGGTGCGTTTTCTCGAGCAAAACGCTAAATTTCATTACATTTCATTATACCATACGAAGTATATGGACTCCATATATTCCGTATGAAATTTATGATTAATATTCTAATGTTCGGGTTTTGGTTTTACTCTATACAAAACTCAATACAATGAGATGACCTATAAGAGGATCTACCCTTTCAAGAGACTATTCTTTATCAGTCTCACGTTTAGACATCTTTACAGCTCCTACAGGACAGATGGAGTAACAATCGCCACATCCAATACAACCTTTACCTATATTAAACCGAGTCTCCCCTTGGGTAATGCATTGAACAGGACAATCTACCGCACACGCACCGCACTTAACACAAGTATCATCTATATTAAACTTTAGATTTCCCATTCTACATCACCTCCTATGGGTTTAATAAAACTAACTTAGCATTCGCTCTAACATCAGCTAAAGCAATGTATTACCTATAATACACTTTCGAGCAATGCCTCACTATAAAACGGACTGGAATACAAACCGACAAACAAATATATATAGTTTTTTCAGATACTACCAGTTAAAAGTATTTATTTTTAACTGGTAGTATCTCAGATTTGCACATATCGAGCACAATCCAGATTAGAAAGATTTGCTTTTAACTGGTAGTATCTCAGATTTACACATATCGAACACAATCCAAATTAGAAAGATTTACTTTTAACTGGTAGTATTTCTAATTTGAGGTATGATTACTGTTTTTTTAGTAATTCATTGTTATACGCAATGGCGGAATAGATTGCTTTGGCCACGCCATGATGGTTATTATCGGTCGTCACATAACGTGCTGCTTCTTTAATATTTGGCTTCCCATTACCCATAGCTACGCTAGCACCTGCAAAACGCAGCATGGATAGGTCGTTTTCACTATCCCCTAAGGTCATGACTTCATCGGGACTAAATTTCCAGTGATTTGCCAGTGCTTCTACAGCGGTTCCCTTTGTGGTATGTGGTAGTACGAATTCAAGATTACCTTCACTAGAGAGCAGTACATCATAAAAGCGTTCACGACCTGTACCATCATGAGACATACCTTGATATTCATCACGCAAATCTTGTAAGATTCTTTGGCGCATAGGCTCATCGCCGTAAAAGATTTGCATCTTCTCAGGACCTTCATCTAAGGCTTCCATATGAGCTAGTAAATCAGGCACCATAGTTCGTGTTGCCAAGATAAATGGGCGGATATTAGGTCTAAAGAAGAAATTAGACTGTTCTACTTCACACTCAGACATCTTTGTATGCGCTGCTGCATCACCTTCGGCCAAGGCATAGTGATCATGGGTTTCACCAGGTAGATGTCCTTCTGTATCAGCAGATATATGATTATTCATTACGCTATAAGAACTCTTTGTATTACTGTCATCGCCCTCATTACGTTCATCTACACAGGCACATAAGCGTTCAGGTGTAATACAACGAGACGGCGGATACATGCCAAAGATTTTATCTTTCACATAGGCCTCTACATAAACGCCATAGGTTAAGAGTTTACGCAATAAATATAAGGCCTGTTCTTTATCAAAGGTTACATGGAATAAAGTGCGTTTTTCATCTTTATCCATTACATAGGCCCCATTGGTACACATGAAATAGCGTAAACATGGTAGTTTCTCGATAACATCATTCATCTCATTCCAAGCGCGACCAGAAGCGATGGCTACACGAATGCCGCTTTCACGAGCAGCACGAATCGCCTCGATAGCCTCATTAGGAATTGCTTTCGCATCATTAACCAAGGTTCCATCTACGTCGGATGCAATGAATCGGATGGGTTTATCACCGGTGAGACCTATATAATTTTTAATTTGTAATGTTTCAGTTGAGGACATAAAGCCTCCTTTAATACGGTATATAAATGGATAGATATTATTTTCAATCAGTAGTACAGTAATAGTTACAAATATATCTGTTAAAAGAATACACAGATAGTATGTAAGACATAGATAGTATATAAGGCATAGATAGGAAGTGAAACTATATGCGTATCATAATTGATCGAGATGCAGTTTGTGCAGCCGATGATGCTAGTTGGCATCGCGAAGAATTTATCGTACCAGATGATATATCCATAGCCGGTTTATTCGAATTTCTTGAGCTTAAGTACATTCCGGTCATCGCGGGAAATAACGTGGTCTGGACGCTCTATTATCACGACCGTGAGTTAGGTGCCTATTTCACCAAGATTCAAAGTTTTATCAATGGCAACATCCCATTATCGTCTATTATCAGTAATTCTGAAGGAGGCAATGAATTTTATCTAAGATATTACAGCTCGCCCCATCGATATAGAAAGCACTGTATTAGCATTAATCCCTTATCTAAATGCTAGTTGGTGAGATTGCATACAAATAAAATTATTTAGATGCATTAAATTCAACTACTTAGATGCATTAAATTCAGCCACAATCTCTTCTAATACTGCTGGGTTTTCTACCAAACTTAATAATGTACGACCAATAATATTGGCTCCATCAAGGATTGTTTGTTCAATGGTTGGTTCTAGCATAGCGGCTGCGAATTCTTTAGAGTGGCATACTTTATCGTCCCCAGCAAGTCGTAATTTAGGGTGGAACGCCGCACATTGATAGCTCACATTACCGATGTCGGAGCTACCGCCGAGGGCTGCTGGTCCCGGTTCAAAGTCTAGGCCCATATCTGCCATGACCGCTTCAATAAGAGCAGTACCACGGTGGTTTTGGTTCATATCATCATAGGGATTGCCGTAAAATTCTATATCCACTGTTGTTCCAGTACAAAGGGCAGCCCCTTCAAAGATTTTCTTAATCTGTTCAGATAAGCCATTCAAATAGTCCCGTTCTGTATGACGTACGGTTACTTCTAACTCGCCAAACTCAGGGATAACATTAGATGCAGTCCCACCGGCAATGATCCATGTGCCGATGCGCGTTTCAGGTCGCACTTGTTGGCGCATCATATCCATCGCGTGAATAGCAAGTTGTACGCCGTTTACCGCATTAATGCCGTTCCAAGGCTCACCTGCTGCATGGGCTGGTTTACCATGATAGCGTGCACGGAAACAGTCTAGTGCCAAGAATTGTGAATTAGGTCGTGTTTCTTCACCATCGAGGTGAACCATGATAGCTAAATCATAGTCTTTAAACACGCCTGCATTACACATATCCACCTTGCAACCTGTGGCTTCTTCATCTGGTGTACCGATAATATCAATGTCCATATTGAAAGCAACGCCGTCTTGTTGCATTTTGCGTAGCGTTAATGCTGCGAGTACACTCAGGGAGCCGCTCGCACAGTGACCGCATGCATGCCCTACTTCAGGCAACGCATCATATTCACAGAGGATAGCCAAACGGCCTTTAGGGTTATCTACTTTTACAGGAGATGCCTTAAATGCTGTTGGTAGATTACAAAATTCATAAGTTACATCCATACCATATTTTTCAAGAACAGCACCAATCGTTTTTACGGTCTCAAATTCATGACTAGAAAGCTCTGGGTTCTTAGCTAATGTATAGTTAATAGCAAACGCATCAGGTGCAAAGCTTTTACAAAGATCTGAAAAGGTATTCGTAAGGGACATATTACCTCCATGTATATATCCAAATTATTGTAAAGAATTTTAGTACTCTACAATAAAGAATAGAAAACTCATTTACTCTTAATTATACAATGTTATTGCCTATTATTGTAAAATTCCGTACAATATAAACAGAATTTGATAAACTATGTATATGGATGTTTGAGGAGGTTTCTATGTTTAAGTTCAAAAAATTGACAGCCATCGCCCTCGTAGCGGTAGCAGCAATGGGTTTATTGGCTGGTTGTGGTAATGACAAACCAAAAATGACACAACAAGAAGGTGTATTGCGTGTAGGTTCTGAAACTACATTCCCACCATTCGAATTCACTGAAGGCGATAAATACGTTGGTTTCGACGTTGATTTGTCCGAAGCAATTGCTAAAAAACTTGGTTTAAAAATGGAATTCAAATCCATGGGCTTCGATGCTTTAATTCCAGCAGTTCAATCTGGCGACATCGATATGATCGCAGCAGGTATCAATGCTACACCTGAACGTGAAAAAGCATTGGACTTCTCCGATGTATACTTCGACCAAGGTGGTTTCATCACAGTTGTTCGTAAAGACAACACAACAATCCATAACATGGATGAATTAGCAGGTCATACTGTAGGTGCTCAAATCGGTACTATCCCTGTTGAAATGGCTCAAAAAATCCCTAATACAACAGTAAAACAAATTGATTCCAATGCTAATATCTTCATGGAATTGAAAGCTGGTACAATCGACGGTGCTATCATCGATAACGCAGTGGCTATGTACTACCTTAAACAAGGTGCTGACAAAGACCTTAAACTCGTAGGCGAACCTACTAAAGCTGAAGGTACAGTTCTTGGCATGAAAAAAGGCAACAAAGCTTTACAAGAAGCTGTTAACAAAGCTCTTAAAGAACTTAAAGAAGACGGCACTTACCAAAAAATCTACGACAAATGGTTCGGCGATTACAACAAAAAATAATATCTATCTCTATAAACTAGGATAAATATAACCCCTCTGAAAGACTACAGGACACACAGTATTGTGATTTCAAAGTTTTTTCAGAGGGGATTTTTTTATTCTAATCCCTCTTTTACGGTCCCTCGCGTTCGTTATATAATAAATACGTATTCTATAGTAAATGTAACTAATTAAAGGAGGCCTTATGGCACAGTACTTTACGGAACGCCTACAAAAGGTCTTCCACATGATTTTTAAATCCTACAATCAAGAAATGGCCCAAGAAGGTTGGCGCCAATTAGAACTAATTGTAAATAATCAGCATAGTCCTGAGCAGCCGAATCATCGGGCGTTGAGAAACGACATGACTACCTCTCTGGAAAACGAAATCGACACTAAAGAGGACGCATTAAAAATAGCTAATGATCCAGAGGCTCGCGAGATAGCAGATGCGTATGCTTTGTTGGCTCGTATCTACGCAGGACCACGCTTTACATGGGAGGAGTCAAACTTCCCCGAAAATAATATGCGCACTTATCAATGCTTGCACGATAGTATTCGTCGCTGTAGTCCTATTGGTACCTTACAAGCATTGCGTATCAATGGAACGATTACACCTACTGTTGAAAAGGATATGTTAATCTCCTTTGATGACGCCTTTCGTATCGTTTACGACTACGCGGAGCAAGGTGATGCTTTCTGCCAATACATTATAGGCAATGTCTTTTTCTGGCGTGATGACGATCGTATTAGCCTTGCGAGGGATATGATTACACCACCTCGCCTAAGTTTGGCAAAACGCATCCAACAGAGCTTCCAAAAAGGTTCTATACAGGAACGCCTTATAGCCTTACAAGGTACTATTTCCAACGAAACATTACAGGAAAATGCCACTAAACTCGCCAAGGAATGGTTTAACAAAGCGCTCGATAACGGGCTCGCCATGTTCCAAGGCAATCTACGCAACATTTATATCGACGAAGGCGACTTTAATAATGCGCGCCGCGTAGCTTTAACCGCTGCTGAGCTTGGTAACCCTACCATGATGCTCTACACCGGTCTAGACTGTCACGAACATGGAAAATTCGAGGATGCTTTCACATGGTTTACGAAAGGTGCCGCCTTAGGTCAAGCTGAAAGTACCGCTGAATTAGCAGATTACTACTATCATTTCTATGATACTAAAGAGCTACGCAGAGTCATTCCTTATGATCCTGTAAAAGCAATTGGACTCTACCGCCGTGCAGCTACTAAGTATTTTAGTGATGCCGGCTATGCTGCATTACAAGCCGCCTTTGGCTATATCTTCCACATTGGTCACCTACCGCTAGACTGGGGCCTCATTGCCGACTTAACCCACATGGCAGCCACAAAAGAGCGCTTTATGTTCTCCTTGCCATACATTGGTTATATGCGCATCCACGGCTTCGGTGTAACGAAAAATATACGCTTTGGTGTACAGTCCTTAACACGTGTACTGGATGAAGAAAAACGCGCCTTAGAAGAGGAAGACCGCGTTCTCTTCTACGATATTACACGAGCTTTAACGCGCGTTGCCTTAGGGTATGCCTATGAAAAAGGCTATGTTTCAGGCAAACCTGATTTGGATACTGCTGTAGCCTATTACGAAGAATCCCATCAATACATACTGTCTCACAAAGCTAATCTAGATGAAGAGTTAAAGGGTATTCCTATCGATGATGAAGCAGAAGAACGATTAGCGGCCTTCGAAGAGGTCGATGGTCATTGGCGTTACAAGGAAGGTATTAAAGAGTCTACTACAACAGTACGTCCTGGTCATACTGAATGGCCTCAAAATGCAGCACGTTTATCTGTAAACATGGATGACTTCTTATGGGACACTACCTTATATGATTGGCAAACCATCGAGCACGCCTTAGCATCACAAGACGAAATGAAACTTAGCTTTTACAATCATTTCCTATCCGTTCCAGACAAGCTACGCAACATTTTTAAGCTAGATGTAAAGCGTATGCTACGTGATACGTACCAAGTCAGAATACATGGTTATGACCCTACAGAAGGTCAAGAGATGATCTATCGAGCACTATTCAAAAAAGAGAATACCATTCAGCTATTAAAAGACCTCTACGATACGCACCAATTACCTGCATTAGGAGATAACTGGTCCATCGAAACGAACGAGGAAAAACCAACTTGGCATTATGTACTCGATGTAGATCAACAAGCATTCCTACTTGAGGAGTACGACGATGCTAACGCAATGATACAAACCGCATTACAAGGCTTAAAAGATAAAAAGTACGAACAAATTAATGTCCGTACCCATGACTTTATCGGCCCATCTTATTTCATTTTCAGAGGTAATCACGCAAATCCATTTAGAGTGCAACTCTATTTGAAAGAATCCGTGCGTCACTCCATCGACAAAGATGGAAAACCTCTAGATACGCCAGGTAATACCTATTTATTTGAACAACATTTAGGTAACGAAGTATCATTAAACTACTGGATTCAAAAAACGATTAATACCTTAGAAATCCCTGAACTAGACAACTGGAAAAAACTCAGCGTACCTAAGGCATTACAATAGAAATAACCAAGAACATAAAAAGAGCTAGTACATAATGTACTAGCTCCTTTTTTATAACCTATGAACAAGCTAAACTATTATAAATGATTATGACGATAATGTACGCAAAAGCCCCTATAAGCCTACATCGACAACGCCATGATCATAAGTTTCTTCTACAGTTTCTTGTACAACCATATCAATGCGACGTACCTTATCAAGCATCTTAGAGCGAGCTGTTGTAATCGCACTTTCACTATGTTTACCACCACGCCAAGCAAACTTGGATGTACCGATTGTATATTTCAAAGTTGCATAAGGACCACTCAAATGATGAGACGCTGTTTTATAACCCGCATCAAGAGTAAGATGTGGTGTAATATGGAATTCTGCCCCCACTTTAAAGCCTTTAATAGCATCGCGTTTTGGTAATTTATAATACCCTACTTTTACAGCCTCTCTACCACGCCAGTTATAATAGTCTGCATATACACGAGCCCATCTAGCATTTTTAAATGTTCGAGCATAGCCAATATCATAACCTCTAGCTACAGTATTTTCACTTAGAGCCCAGTGATTTTCATAATCAACCCTAGCATAATCATAAAGACTTTGATCAGGATCCATTCCATATGGATACAATCCTGTAGGATCATACCATGTATCAGTTCGCCCATGAAGGCCTATATATTTTCTTTCATTAGATCCTAAATTTTTATAAATATTGGCATGGAATTCATTAAGCCCTACCACATATTCTAAGCCACCACTAACACGTTTATATCCATTTTTAAATGCATGGTCATAGAATGCATTAACACCAACGTAAGCATGCTCACCTTTACTAAGGCGACGATACCCTACACCAACATTAGCATTTACACCTAAGGACTCTTCCTTATCTGTTTGCCCATTATATACCGTAAACGTCCCTGCAGGTCTAGCTGGAACCCAATAATTATTTAATTTATTAGAGGTTATCTTTTCTCCACTGCGTCCAATACGACCTTGTACAAAGACAACACTTTTAGCATTTTCATCGTAATGGGTTATAGGTTGTAATGTCTCAATGTATAACTTGTTGAGTTCTGTAGATTTGGATTTATCAGAAGTCCCCACAATAGGATGATTTTCCCAAGGCGTAAAATTATGGAAGTGATGGCTACTCGACTCTTCAGAATTTTTCATACCAACGCCAACTACGATATCTGTACGATCCATCCAGTTAGAACGAACTGCTTCATGCTTAGCCACATTCACTTCTGTAGTAGAATCTGCAATACCTTGGCCATGTCCATTTTGTACATCTGCTGCAAAACCTGTAGCACTAAATGCACATGCTACAGCACCTAAAACCATTGCTTTTATCATTAATGTCTTGCTCATATAAATTACTTTCCTATTATTACATGTCTTATTTAATATCTATAATCTAAACTACAGTGGTATTATAGATGATCAATTGGCGCCAAATAATCGTATTCAATGTCATCAAAGGATTCTACAATCATGTCTTGACGACGTACCTTATCTAGCATTTTAGAGCGAGCTGTAGTAATCGTATCATCACTATGCTTGCCACCCCAGAAGGCAAATTTAGATGTACCTAATGTATATTTAAGAGTGCCATACATCCCTTTCGACATGTTATTGGCATTGTTATACCCAATATCTAAAGATATATGTGGTGTTAACTGTAATTCAGCACCAATTTTAATGCCTTTATAATGGTTAGCATTTCGTGCAGTAAACCATGGCACGGACCAATGACCTGGACGACCCCAATTATATTCTTGTTTGTGGTTAAATCCATTGCCATTCCAACGATACCCATTTACATAGGCACGAGCCCAACGTGCATTTTTAAAGGACCTTACAATCCCTATTTCATATCCATCTAACACGCCACCACCTACATAGGTATTATAATTTTCACTAGGAATGGTATTGTATGGGAATGTATCTGGATAGCCATTAGGATACAATCGTTTAGGATATGGATTACCGCCACCGCCTTTTACGAGTTCCTTATCACCAAGGCCTCTATACACATTGGCATATACTTCGTTGAGTCCATTCACATACTCTACACCACCACTGATACGATTGTAATTTCCTGTGAAAGCACGATCTACAAAAGCGTTAACACCTACATAAGCATGTTCATGTTTACTAAGAATACGATAACCAACACCTAAGCTACCAACCGTTCCTAACGACTCAGATGTTTTTTCATCTGTATTGATTTCCGTAAAAACATCAAACCCAAATGGTGACATTACAAGGTCTGGAGTGAAATAACCTCTTACCTCTTTAGAGGAGATTTTCTCACCACCACGGCCAATACGACCTTGTACGAACACAACGCTCTTAGAATTTTCATCATAATGGGTAATAGGCTGCAATGTTTCTATATAGGCTTTAGTGATATTCCCGTAATCTGATTTTGTATTGTAAAAGTTATTATTATAATCACTAGGGAACATCCCCTTATGCGAATCAGATGTACCACCAGTTTGAACACCTACGGCAATATCTGTTCGATCTAACCAATTGGAACGAACCGCTTCATGCTTAGCCCCATTTACTTCTGTAGTAGAGTCTGCAATACCTTGGCCATGTCCATTTTGTACATCTGCTGCAAAACCTGTAGCACTAAATGCACATGCTACAGCGCCTAAAACCATGGCTCTAAATACTAATTTACGTTTCATATATTACTGTCTCCCCACTAACTTTTATAAGTGATCATAAGGTACTACCATCCAGAATTCTTCATAGGTATTACCTACTCGCATTGGGCTGCGGTCTACTTTATCTAACATTCTAGCCCGTGCATTGGTAATAGTATCATCACTATGCTTACCACCATGCCAAGCAAACTTGGATGTACCTAAGGTGTATTTAACAAAGCCATAGGCACCACTAGAGTTGTTATTGTCTGATGTATACCCTACGTCTAGAGAAATATGTGGTGTAAGTTGTAATGTAGTACCAGCTTGCCAGCCGTGGCTTTTACCAACATTAAGAGTTAAGGCAGGACCTTCACCATGTGTTGTGGCGCCTAAGCCATTCCAATGATAAGCTCCTACATAAGCACGTGCCCAACGAGCATTCTTAAAGGAGCGTGCATAGCTTACATCATATCCGGACAATGCTTTTTGAGACTTGTAAACTGTATAACCTGCAGTGCCACCATCTAACAAGAATTCAAAATAACCTTCATATAAAGGTACATTATAAGGTTCAGATTTTGTACTATTTAATCCCTTATAGATATTAGCGCGAACTTCGTTAAAGCCAGATACATATTCCAAGCCACCGCTAATACGGTTATATTTTTTCGAGAAGGAATGATCATAAAACGTATTAACACCTACATAAGCATGTTCATGTTTACTGAGAATCCGATAGCCTAACCCTACATTAGCAACAGTTCCCAATGATTTAGTATTATGATGTTCTTCAGGTCTATACCGTTGTTCGCCTTTTTTAGTAACTGGATTGTATGGATACCAATATCCCCCATTGCCACCAGAGAAATAGCTAGCTTGATCCTCTTGTCCGCCTTTACCGATGCCACCTTGTACGAATAGAACTGATTTAGAGTTTTCATCATAATGGGTTAAGGGTTGTAATGTTTCTACCGAAACTTGAGCCCCTACCTTAGATTGGGTACCGACTATAATATCTGTACGATCCATCCAACTAGAGCGAACCGCTTCATGCTTAGCCCCATTTACTTCTGTAGTAGAATCTGCAATACCTTGGCCATGTCCATTTTGTACATCTGCTGCAAAACCTGTAGCACTAAACGCACATCCTATAGCCCCTAAAACCAAAGCCTTAATGAATACATTTCTTCTCATGACTTATACGCTCCCCTCGTTTTGCATAAGAAATAAAACCACACAACACTGCCCGTTCTTCACGTTCATTTCATGGTTAATTCATCTTCATTATAGGTATGCTTGTTTCTATAGTCAATATAACGCCTTATAGTTAAACGACACTTAAAGATTCTCTAAATCATTATGTTACAAATTGATTTCTATTTTCAGGCATAAGAAAAAGACCACCCGCAAGCTGGGTGGTCTTTTTTCTGGGGAATGAAATTGTTATTTGAATAAAGGCAAGATTGCGTTTGCTAAACCAGTAAGTGCAGCCAAAATTGCTTTAACGATAGTTGCTACCATTGCTCTTCCTCCTTCTCATATAAGCACAATAACTAAACTAACTATAAACATCTTAAACTAGGATATTAAGTTTAATATGAAATGAGTAAATTTTTACACATTAATTTTTCATGAGGAAAATAATAAAGTACTAATTATGATAGATAGTTTTATGAGAAAGATAGCATACAATGATTTCATAAATTTCTATAAATTTTTAATATTTTCTAAAGAAAAACCCTTCTCTAATGCACATTAGTTTAAAACAAACTAAGCCTATTAGAGAAGGGTTTTCTATTGTATCTATAATTATAGAGTTTTTACAACGTCTGCGCAGCGATCGCAAAGTGTAGGGTGTTCGCTATCTTGACCTACTGTATCGCGGTGGATCCAGCAACGTTCACATTTTTCAAGTTCAGATGGAGCAACTACTGTTGCTACACCTGTTTCTTCGTCTTTTACAGCTTCTGCTGGTGCAGCGCCATTGACGATGTGAGCTTCAGATACGATAACGAGTTTAGCCAAGCCTTCTTCACCAAGAGCGTTCAATGCGTCGAATGCAGCGCCTTCAGCGTATACTGTAACGGATGCATCCAATGGGTGACCGATTGTTTTGTTTTGACGAGCAAGTTCCAATGCTTTTTGTACGGATGTACGCAAGTCTAACAATTGGTTCCATTTATCAGCCAATTCTTGATTGAAGTGTTCAGGATGACCTTGTGGCCAATCTTGAAGCATAACGGATTCAGGCATGCCTTCTTCTTTAGGCATGTATTTCCAAACTTCTTCTGCGGTGAAGGAAAGTACAGGAGATACCATTGCTACCAATGTTTTCAAGATTTCGTACATTGCTGTTTGAGCAGAACGACGAGCTACGTTGTTTTTGCTTTCAGCATACATAGTATCTTTCATTACATCAAGGTAGATGGAGCTCAAGTCTACTGTGCAGAAGTTATGAATTGCATGGTACAACATGTGGAATTCATAGTTTTCGTACGCTTCAGTAACCTTTTGACGTACTTCTTCTAAGCGCAACAATGCCCATTTGTCGAATTCGGACATATCAGCATAAGCCACTTTATCAGTATTTGGATTGAAGTCATCCAAATTACCAAGCAAGAAGCGGAATGTGTTACGGATCTTACGATATACTTCGGACAATTGTTTTACGATGTCTTTGGACAAACGTACGTCTGCTTGGTAATCCGCAGAGGATACCCACAAACGCATAACGTCAGCACCGTATACGTCGATGATGTCGCTAGGTGCCACTGTATTACCTACAGATTTAGACATTTTACGACCTTCACCGTCCACAACGAAGCCATGAGTCAATACAGAATTATATGGTGCTTTACCAGTTGTTGCTACTGCAGTTAACAAGGAAGAGTTGAACCAACCGCGATGTTGGTCGGAACCTTCAAGGTACATAGCACATGGTACATCTAAGCCGTTAACTTCAAGTACGCCAGACCAAGAGGAACCAGAGTCAAACCATACATCCATGATGTCTGTTTCTTTTTTGAACTCATCATGACCGCAATGAGGACATTTGAAACCTTCTGGTAACAATTCTTTTGCACTGTGAGCCCACCAAGCATCAGAGCCTTCTACGGCTACTTTTTCTTGCAATGCTTTGATCGTATCATCATTGATGATGTGCTCACCGCAGCTTTCACAATAGTAAATAGGAATTGGCACGCCCCAAATACGTTGACGGGAAATTACCCAGTCACCACGATCGCGAACCATGTTGAAGATACGATCATGGCCCCATTTAGGAATCCATTGTACTTGATTGTCGATTGCATCAAGAGCTTGTTGACGGTACCCATCTACAGAGGAGAACCATTGTTCTGTAGCACGGTAGATAACAGGGTTTTTACAACGCCAGCAGTGAGCGTATTGGTGACGCAAGCTAGATTTATGAAGCAATGCATTGTTGTGCGCCAAGATTTTGATTACAGGTACCTCTGCATCGTGGATTTCTACGCCAGCCAATGGGAATTCAGTATCGCCATAACGATTGTCGTCCACTTGTTTAGTGTAGTTACCAGTTTCATTAACAAGAGATACGATAGGAAGTTCAGTTTTGCCTTCCTTGTTATAACGCATAACGATATTAAAGTCATCTTCACCGTGTGCAGGAGCTGTATGTACGCAACCAGTACCTGCTTCGAGTGTTACATGGTCACCACACAATACTGTAGCATTACGTTCTACGAATGGATGTTTGAACTCAGCCAATTCTAAATCTGCACCAGAGAATCGATTTACGATTTCGTAGTCTTCGATACCGATATCTTTCATAGCCGCATCAACGAGTTCAGTAGCCATCAAGTAGTATTCGTCGCCTACTTTTACCCAGCCATATTCAAGCTCAGGGTTAACGGAGATTGCTACGTTGGCAGGCATTGTCCAAGGAGTAGTTGTCCAGATAACAGCAAATGCTTGTTTTAGATCTACGCCAGCTGGCAATGTTACCTTTTTCTCAGATACGTAAGGGAATTTTACGTAGATGGAGAAAGATTTTTTCTCAGCGTATTCGATTTCTGCCTCTGCCAATGCAGTTTCGCAGTGAGTACACCAGTATACAGTTTTAAGGCCTTTATAGATATGGCCGCGTTTTGCCATTTCGCCGAAGATACCAAGTTGTTTAACTTCAAACTCAGGGCGCAATGTCAAATAAGGGCGTTCCCATTCGCCTAATACACCAAAACGAATGAAGTCTTGTTTTTGGTTTTCTACGCATTCTAATGCATATTCCTTACATTTGTTGCGCAAATCAAGAGGCGCCATTTCATGACGGTTAAGACCAGTGTTTTTAATAACCGCATGCTCGATTGGCAAACCGTGCGTATCCCAACCTGGGATATAACGTGTATAATGACCAGTCATTGTTTTGTATTTCATGATGATGTCCTTCAACGTTTTGTTGAGGGCATGACCAATGTGCAATTTACCATTTGCGTATGGAGGGCCATCATGCAAGATGAAAGGTTTTGCGTCTTTACGCAATTCCAAACGTTTTTGATAAATTTTGTTGTCTTCCCAGAACTTTAAAATTTCTGGTTCGCGCTTAGGCAAATTGCCGCGCATTGGGAATTCTGTTTCAGGCAAATGTAACGTCTTACCGTAATCCATGATGTGCTCCTTTTACATAAAAAAATCGCCCGCCCCCGAAGGGACGGACGTAATATCCGTGGTACCACCCTACTGACCTTCTGTGAAAGCTAGAATATTCCGAGCATACGAAATAACTAGGCTTCATTTTGTGAAAGCCACTTAGACATATAACGGTGTTCACCGGCAGGGTCCCTGCTTGCTCCAAAGTGATCCGCAAATCTCTAGATTTCCAAACCTTTCAGCCCATGAGTTTGGTCTCTACTAAATCCGTCTGAGATGTGCCGTCTTTTTCAACGCAATATTCATATAATAGATAATTATAGAACTCAAACGGGGAAATTGTCAACAAGTAAACTATATACCTTCAGGTATATAAGCATCTTGTACTTTATCTAGTAATTTAAAATTCATCGGTGTCCGAGCTAGCTCATTATATTGTGAAATTACCTCATGATGTGTCTCAGCACTTTGTTCTGCTACAAATGCATCAATAGCCGCATCAAGATTCTTAGCTTGTTCAATCCGATTTTGTACCTCCACAGACGTAAACTTAGGTACAATTGCATTGGCTGCGTCCTTTTGAGCTTTCACCCATTGCACATCACTATTAGGCCCTCGCTCAATTATATGGCTAACAATATCACTATAGTACCCCATCATCTCTATCATATGAGCACCATTCACTTGACCATTCGAACGCATCAACTCAATATCTTTATTACGTTCTTTTTTATGAGCAGCCGCAACTGCCTCATTTAACGCTTCATATTTTGGTTCAAATACTTCTAATAACGCTGAAAGCTTAGCTAGTGTAGCTTGACTAAATGCATAATTATCTTTTTCATACTGCTTTGCTTTATAATACGAATCTAAAGCCTTTACATCGCTTACGATGTCATGCAAGATAGGCAATAGAGCATCTGTTGTGCTTTCAAGATCCTCGTATGAACGACCTGCCTCTTTAGCAGCTACTAGTTCCTGTTCAAGACGCTCATAATCCTGTACCTTAAAATCCGTTAGTGGTTCATTTGAACTTGCCTGTTGCCAGATTAGATCATATTGGCTACCGTATTTAACCTCATTGTAGTTAAACTCATTTGTAGCAGCCAAATAGAAGCGAAACACCCTCTTCGTTTCATCCTTTTTACTGTCTCTTGCTGATGAATCTTGACTATATTGCTTTAGATTATCTAAATTCCACTGACAACCACTAATACAACCTAATGTTACCATCACGCAGCAGACTATCCCTAAGCGACGCCACCAATTTATACCATTCATACACGCTCTCCTATATACGTTTAACCTCTAGTAAAACTATTGTATTAAAATAGTAGCACCAAAACAATATGCGACAATAAATAGACATCTAAATTAACTAAAAAAGAAACTCTCCCTATAGTGAAGCTATAAGGAGAGTTGTCATTTTTACATCACACTTGTTGTTAGTAATCGATCTACCAGGAACCACAGCACAAAGATTGCACATAGTAATCCTGCTGTAAGGCCTGTGGTAGGTGTAGCATCTATTAAGCCAATTTCATGAGCCATTTGTTTTGTAAGGATAACGTGCCCTGTTGGTAATCCAAAACGGTTTGTATGGCTTTCACCAGGAAGAGCCATTAACACTAACAATATAATTGTACCAATAACAGGAACGAGGCCCACAAAGACAAGTCCGCCAGAACGGCCTTGATCGTGCAAGCGTCGTACTGCAACAGCTACGCTAGGGATGACCATAACGACGGACATAAGTACAAGAATGACTAGCCCGAAACCAACGCCAACCACACTAGAGAGCGGACTGATATAGCTCAAGAATGCACAAGTAAATAAAATAGCTACAAATAGCAATTGATACACCAAAAAGAAATTCCAATATTCACTACGACTGGCACGCCCTTCAAAGTCAGCGTATTTATAAACAAAACATTGTTTAAAGTTTTCAATCATGCCTAGACTATATTTATCTAACGAAATGGGTGCTTTACGAATACGTCCACAGTTTGGACAGTATCGTTCACTTTTTAACACCTCGTGTCCACAATAGGGACAAGGTCTCATACTAAACTCCTTCCATTCACAGCAGGAAACAGTGAAGCTCATAAAGTCCTGTTGTTCTTAACACATATAGTAACTTAGATATGTTGTAACGTAACCATATCTATATTTTTAAATTCATCTTGATTTCATTTTACTACAAAGTGTTATATTGTCTATAAAGGAGTTGTTAAACTTTTATAAAATAAAATAATAAGTATGCTATTTGATACAGGTTATTACTATATGTAGCCATTGGCATTAATGCCATACCATAATATATCACCGATAGTATCACCAAAGACGATGGATTTAAGAACAAAGATGGTAATGCCCATAACCCAGTCTTGTTTTCGAGATGGAGTTGCTTCAAGCCCTGTAGATTCACTTATATTCCTAGTAATAGGTATATAGGCAGTTCTTTCACCGTAACCATTCTCGCCTTCATCGCCTCGTTTCAATTCATAGTTCAAGAATATAAAGAAGCCTATAATGGGAATAAAGGAAATCAGTTGAGTCCAGCCGCTACGGCCAATATCATGCATACGTCGCGTTGTGATGGCGATATTGGGAATCACGAAAAATAAAGTGACTAACAACCTAATCGTATCAATAATAGACTCGAAGTTATAAAGACCAATACCTTTACAAAGAATGGCCACTACCCCTAGTGTTCCTTGAACCATCATCATTCCAGCCATGAATCGCCAGTATTCACTACGGCTTGCACGACCTTTAAAATTGGCGTAGTTTTTGATGCCTAGCACGAAGGCATCGGTATAGTTTAAATCATATACATTTACAGATGCCATACTAGTCCTCCTCAAACTCTTCAAAACCAACGATTTTCCAACCGTTACCCACACTATATAAACGTACTAACATAGATGGTCTTTTATCTACAAAGTCCACTCTATATCCGATATAATCCACAATTACATCATCATCAATATCTTGAGATACATAGTCTAATTGTATAGATTCTACAGCAGAACGTTGTTCCTTCGCCTTAGCCTGTTGCCAAAGATCAAAGGTGCCATATCGTTCCATTTCACGACTACTCAATTCTCGATACGCACTATGATAATCCCCATTCGCAAGTGCTTGGTAATACTCTTTCACAACTAGATAACCTTCTGTTGTAGCAGAATCACTACGTAGTAAACGATTTACTTTTTTGGTGAAAGCCCCCTGCCCCAAGTTCCCAAAGGCTGTTTCTTCTACCATATAATTATGCCCCATCATAGATGTCCCTATACTGCTAGTAACCCAACCTAAAACAAGGATAGCCACGATGAAGACACCCGAAATTGATTTCTTTTCCTTTATACTTGGTTCTGCAGATATTTGTTCATTAGTTACGTTTACTTCTTGCGTTGGAGCCGACCGCTTACATAATAGGTACAGCAAAACCAACCATCCTAAAATAGGAACGAAGACAAGGATCATCAATGTTGGATCATTGTTGGAATCACGCAACCGTCTTGCTACTAGCATAATAGTCGGCAATGTTAATACTACCGTCAATGCAGTCAATACGCCGCCCCCTAAGGATATAGCATATAGAAATCCATAAGGAATGAAGGTAGCAAGACCTGTTATGAATGTAACTAGACCGTATACAAAGGTCATAGCACTTATGGTAAGCCAAAAATCGGCTGTCGTTGTTCGTCCTTTACCATTTGCATAGTTTTCTACTAGCTCGCGATAGAGGATTTCATATACTCTCTGCTTCATAAATCTCCTACTATATTTAGATATTATACAAACTTAGATAATCCTATTATACTATGCTTCATCAAGGCTCTCACTTCATTTTTTCTTCATTAATTTTACCTATACTAATAATATATTTTTTACAACTAAAATTCGTGCAATTAAGTTTGTATAGGAGATAATACTTATGAACGCTAAATTGACTAAAGTAGTAGCTATGGCCAGCTTGGCAGCATTCTTAACAGTAGGCATTGGTGCCAATGTGGCACAAGCTAAAGATTACCACTTCAAAATCGGTGAGAACCATCGCATGGAAAAAAACGATGATGGTACAGTAGACAGCAGTGCTCATCCATGGTTCAAAGCAGATCAAAAGAAATATAGAAAACACAAAATTTCTGAACGTGAAAAACATGATAAAAATGCCACTGCTAAACGTAGTGAACAACATCAACGTTCCGAATCTACAAACGGCTAATCATTCCCCTTTCATAACCGGTTATCCAGTCATATAACACATAACTAAACTAACTAACCTAAAAAGGACGCTATACACATGTATAACGTCCTTTTTAGTATGTATTGTATTATCTATTTTATTATGCGGTAGCTGTTATTATGCGTCAGCTTTTAGTACAGCTTGTTTCATAGATTGTACGTAGTCAAATAACGCTTGGTCTGCATGTTCACCGTGTTCTGCCACGATTTTAACGATGGCAGAGCCTACGATAGCACCGTCAGATACGCGCGCCATTGCTTCCGCTTGTTCTGGCTTAGAAATACCGAAACCAACGGCTACAGGAATATCTGTATATTTGCGAATGGTTTCAACGATGGATTTAATATCCGTTTTGATTTCGCTACGCATGCCTGTAACACCGAGGGAAGATACGCAGTACACAAAACCTTCTGCGTCTTTTGCGATCATTTCGATGCGGTTTTCAGATGTGGGAGCGATCAAGGATACCACTTCAACGCCATGTTTATTAGCTACACTCCCGAGTTCCCCTTTTTCTTCAAACGGCATATCTGGCACGATAACACCAGAAATACCAACCTCTTCGCAGAGGGTAAAGAATTTTTCACGACCGAATACATAGATTGGGTTCAAATAGGTCATGAACACGAGTGGTACTGTCACTGCATCATCACCACTGCGCAAACGACGCACCATATCAAAGATATCGTGAATTTTTACGCCTGTAGATAATGCGCGTGTGCTCGCTTCCTGGATAACTGGGCCTTCCGCTGTTGGGTCGGAGAATGGAATACCAATTTCCACCATGTCGGCGCCGGCTTTCACCATGACGCGAATATAACGTTCTGTATTCTCAATGCCATGATCACCAGCGCTGATGAATGGGATGAATGCCTTGCCCTTTGTGAAAGCGTCTTTAATTTTACTCATGAAGATCCACCCCTCTATATTTCGCCATAGCCGCTACGTCTTTGTCACCGCGACCAGATAAACAAATAATAATGATATCGTCCTTGCTCATGGTTGGAGCAATTTTACGAGCATGTGCCACTGCATGAGCACTTTCAATAGCTGGAATAATACCTTCTAAACGAGATAAGTATTCGAATGCATCTACTGCTTCATCATCCGTTACAGGCACGTATTCAGCACGACCGCTATCGTGCAAGTACGCATGTTCAGGTCCGATGCCAGGGTAATCAAGGCCTGCAGAGATAGAATATACTGGAGCAATTTGACCGTCTTCGTCTTGGCAGAAGTAAGATTTCATGCCATGGAAGATACCCACAGAGCCTTTTGCGATTGTTGCTGCATGTTCCTCTGTATCAACACCACGACCAGCTGCTTCACAACCGATGAGTCGAACCCCTTCATCAGGAATGAAGTGATAGAACATGCCCATCGCATTGGAGCCACCGCCTACGCAAGCCATAACAGCTGTTGGCAATTTGCCTTCTGCTTCAAGGATTTGCTCACGCGCTTCGCGGCTGATGATAGATTGGAAATCACGAACGATCATCGGGAATGGATGCGCCCCCATAACAGAACCTAATACATAGTGTGTATCAGACATGCGGTTTGTCCATTCGCGCATCGCTTCAGATACAGCATCTTTTAATGTACTTGTACCAGTTGTTACAGGATGTACCTTAGCGCCCAACAATTCCATGCGGTACACGTTAAGCGCTTGACGTTCACAGTCTTCCGCACCCATGTATACTTCACATTCCATGCCCATCAACGCAGCGATAGTAGCCGTTGCCACACCATGTTGACCTGCACCAGTTTCAGCAATAACACGAGTTTTACCCATCCGTTTTGCCAATAACATTTGACCGATTACATTGTTCAATTTATGAGACCCAGTATGGTTCAAATCTTCACGTTTCAAGTAGATTTTGGCGCCTCCAAGGTCCTTTGTCATGCGATCTGCATAGTATAAAAGGGATGGACGACCTGTATATTTTTTATGTAAATCCTCAAGTTCGCGCACGAAATCAGGATCATCTTTGTACTTGTTGTACGCCTCTTCCAATTCGATGACTGCATTCATCAATGTTTCTGGCATAAATTGGCCACCAAAGGAGCCAAAATAACCATGTCTTTGTTCACTCATATAACTTACCTTTCCATATACCATTCCTGCTAGTACGCCATATATAGCGTTACTATTGGCATCTATCTCAACAATCGATGAATTCCATCGGATGTGTCTAAAATATTATTATATCTTAGATTTATGTATTTTTTGTGATTTAGTGAGCTATTGTTCTCACAATGTTGGTGAAAGCTTTAATTTTCTCATCGTCCTTCACGCCATCTGTTTCAATACCGCTACTAATATCTATACCGTAAGGGCGAACTGTGCGAATAGCACGCGCCACGTTAGTACTGTCGATACCACCTGCAAGCATAAATGGACGTTCAAACTCATCTAAACAAGACCAGTCGAACACTTCGCCCGTACCACCTCGTTCATCCTTATGGTACGCATCAAATAACAGCATATCGGCACTGCTATCGATCCACGCCTCTGCATCTGCAGGGCTGCAGATTTGAACAGCCTTCCAAACCTCTACATCTGTTTTCTCCTTCAGAGCTTGGATGAAAGCTTCATCTTCATCACCATGCAATTGCACTGCGTCAAGATTGACTTCTTTAGCGATTGTAACGAGGTTATCTAGTGTTTCATTGACGAAGACGCCTACCGTTTTAATGTTCTCAAAATTAGGATTTTCTTGGACAAATTCCTTACTATCTTGTGCTGTTTCAGCATTCATTGGCACTTCAACTGCACCATATGTTTTTGCATATTGCTTATGGAGTTCTTCCACCAATATTTTAGCTTCGTCCACAGTGACTTGTCGTTTGCTTGGCGCGAATACAAGGCCCATGTAATCTGGTTTCGCCTCTACTACAGCAGGGATTGTATCTACCTTAGAAATACCGCACATCTTAACATTTGGCGTGTAGTATGTGGGCCCATAGAGATATGCCAACTTTTCAACCTTGTTAGGAGAACGCATGAAGGTTTCACCCATCAATGCTACTCCAATATTGTTATCCCGCAATACTTGGATATCCTCTGGCGTTTCTAGACCGCTTTCAGATACAAAGATCACATCGTCTTGAACGAGATTGCGCAAGCGCACACTATTTTGTACATCTACAGTAAAGTCTTTCAAATTACGGTTATTAACACCAATAATACGGGCACCGCAATCAATAGCCATTTGCACTTCTTTTTCGTCATGAGCCTCTACCAAAGAGGACAAGCCAAGAGAGTCCGCTAACTCACGGAACTTGGTCAATGTTGGTACATCGAGGCATGCACAGATTAAGAGGATTGCACTAGCGCCCCATACCTTTGCTTGGTAGATTTGGTATTCATCGATGATGAAGTCCTTACGAAGTACAGGGATTTTGACAGTGCTTGCAATTTCTTGGAGATATTTTTTATCACCTTTAAAGAAGTCTGGCTCTGTCAGTACAGAGATGGCTGCTGCACCAGCAACCTCATATTCTTTAGCGATGTCTAAATACGGGAAATGTTCAGCAATAATGCCCTTAGATGGAGATGCTTTCTTCACTTCGCAAATGAAGTTAAAGTCTTGCTGACGAAGGGCTGCTCCAAAAGGAAATCCTGTATCAGATGGTAACGCCAACGCCGCTGCTTTTACAGCCTCAGGCGATTCCACCTGTTTTTCTTGGGCTACCCGAATGTTGGTAGCCTCTACAATCTTATCTAAAATCAATGGTTATACCTCTTGCGTTGCTTTCACAAATTGTTCCATTGTAGCAAAAGCCTTGCCAGAATCGATCATGTTTTTCGCCTCTTCAATGCCCTCTGCTAATGTAAGGCCCTCTTTCGCAAGGTAAATCGCCATACCAGCGTTTAGAAGAACAGCTGTGCGTTTACCACCTTGCTCACCACCGAGAACGCGGCGAGTAATCTCAGCATTTACCGTAGCGTCGCCACCTTCAAGCTCTGTTTTGTCTGCATAGTCAAACCCGTATTCCTTAGGATCGAATTCGTAGCTTGTGAAAGCACCATTATTAATTTCGCATACGTACGTTTTGTTGGTAGCCGTAATTTCATCAAGGCCATCAAAGCCGTGTACCACAGCACCGCGTTTAACGCCAAGATTAGCCAACACGCGAGCCAATGGTTCTACTAAAGATTTATCGTACACGCCCATCAACTCTACAGTAGCACCTGCTGGGTTTGCCAAAGGTCCGAGGATATTGAACACAGTACGAACACCTAACGCTTTACGTACAGGGCCAGCATATTTCATAGCTTGGTGATATACAGGAGCAAACATGAAGCACATATTTGCTTTGTTGAGGACTGCCTCATTTTGTTCACCATTAAGCTCTAACTTAGCGCCTAAGGCTTCAATCAAATCAGCAGCACCACATTTACTAGATACACTGCGGTTACCATGCTTTGCTACAGGAATACCTGCAGCGGAAATGATAAAACCAGATGTAGTAGAAATATTGAACGTATTCGCTTCGTCGCCGCCAGTACCTACGATTTCCACAACAGTACCTGCATGAGGCACAGAACCAGCCTTCTCACGCATAACCTCAGCAAAAGCCGTAACCTCATCTACAGTAGGGCCCTTTGCCGCCAAGGCGCACAAGAAACCTGCCATAGGCACATCAGCTACATCACCGCTCATAATCTTGTTCATTGTATCTTTTGCAAGGTCGTAGGATAAATCTTGACCATGCGTTACTGCATATAATGCGTCTTTAATCATTGTATATCTCCTTACTTGTTGTTCATTTTCTTCGGTTCCACGTTAATAGGGCATATACCTGCCTTAATGCTACATGTGATTCACGTGGACCTATGCCCTCCACTGGCCGGGTCTGACTACGGCCTGCGGCCTTCGCAGGGCCAAAGTCGGGCCTAGAACCCCGTGAACTCACATAAACACTAGGACACTTAATCGTTTATATGCCCTACTCACTGTCACACGCACAATAAAATGAACAACAATTCAATATCTCTTAAATGATCCTGCGCATTATATGGAGTAACGCACAGGTCATTTCTTTATAAGAGGTGGGAAGATAGAACGGCGTAGCCGTTCTTTTCCCTTATGATGATTTGCATATTTCTTTAGAAAAATATAGTTACTGTTCGATATATGTATTGTAGAGGGGCTATTATAGGTCCTGCAAGGTTGAGTTGGCAGGAAATAAGGTCTTAAGGAACGACTTGGCGGCCCCACGTAGTGGGGCGGTGGCCACTTGGAGTTCCGAGAGACCTTATTTCCGCTCTATCGTTCTAGGACTTATAAATAGCCCCTCGATACATAAATTAGGCTGTAGTTTATTTTTCTAAGAAATTGCGAATCATTTGTTCCCCGTTCGGTGTCATGATGGATTCCGGATGGAATTGCACGCCGTAGATTGGGTAGTCTTTGTGTTCTACGCTCATTACTTCGCCGTCGTCGGTAATGGATGTAACGATGAGTTCGCTTGGCATGGTTTCGTCAATGATTGCCAAGGAGTGGTAGCGTGCTACTTCGAATTGTTCAGGTACGCCTTTTAGGATTTTAGATGGGTGTACTTGTTTGGCTACGCTTTGTTTGCCGTGCATAACTTGTTTTGCATAGGAAACGGTGCCGCCGAATACTTCGCCGATGGCTTGGTGACCAAGGCATACGCCGAGGATTGGGAATTCGCCTTTGCATTCGCGCAATAGGTCTTCGTATACGCCCGCATCAGCTGGTCTGCCAGGGCCTGGTGAAAGTATCACATAGTCTGGTTTCAACGCGCGGATTTCTTCAACTGTTAATTCATCGCTGCGGATGACTTTAATGTCTGGATCGATAGAGCCCACTAATTGGTATAAGTTAAAGGAGAAGCTATCATAATTATCTATAAGGAGTACCATTATTCTACCTCCTGTGCATCTGTAATTGCGGAAATCATGGATTGGCCTTTGATCAAGGTTTCATTATATTCACTAGCAGGAACACTATCGCGAACGATACCAGCACCAGCTCGAACATAGACTTTGCCACCTTTATTCATGGCCATGCGGATACCGATACATACGTCCATGTTACCGGAGAAATCGATGTAACCTACAGCGCCGCCGTATACACCGCGCGGGCTTTTTTCAAGTTCATGTAAAATCTCAATAGCACGAATTTTAGGAGCCCCGGACAATGTACCTGCTGGCAATGTAGCACCGATAGCATCGAGAGCATCTTTACCATCTTGAATGTCGCCGCTTACAGTAGATGTAATATGAATTACGTGGGAGAAACGTTGCAACATATGTAACGCCTCTACTTGTACGGAACCGAATTTAGCAATTTTACCTAAATCGTTACGACCAAGATCAACAAGCATATTATGTTCAGCCAACTCTTTTTCGTCGTTAATGAGTTTTTCTTCAATAGCGAGGTCCTCTGCTTCGGTTTTACCCCGGCGCATAGTACCTGCAATTGGGAAGGTGTACATCTTACCATCCGTCAATTTTACCAATGTTTCTGGAGAAGCACCTGTAAGCTCTACATCACCACCAGATAGGTAGAACATGTATGGCGATGGGTTCAATGTACGCAATACGCGGTACGCATTTAACAAGCTACCATCAAACTCAGCTTCACGGCGGTTAGATACAACACATTGGAAGATATCCCCTTCCTTGATGTAGTGCTGTGTCTTTTTAACAACTGCTTCAAACTCATCCTTTGTAAACTCAGAGGTAAACTCTGTTTTAAGAATGCCTTTTGGAATGTCCGCCTCTTTACCGTTTACTACGAGATCAGCTAGTGCTTTAAGTTCAAGCTCAGCCTTGTTGTAATTACGTTCTAAATCGTCTGTACTGATGTTAGCAATCAAGTAGATTTTATTTTTGTAATGGTCGAATGCGATAACCTTATCAAAGAGCATAAGGTCTACATCGTTTACCATCGCAGAGTCATCATCTGGTGTTGGGAAATCCAATGTTGGCTCGATGTAGCGGATATATTCACAAGCAAAATACCCTACAAAGCCACCTGTGAATGTTGGTAATTCTTCTAAGCGAGGGCTTTTATATTGGCTCAAAATATTGCGAATCTCTGCAGCTGGGTCAGAGCATTCAAAGGTACGCGTTGTACCGTCTTTGATAGTCATTTGATGATTTTTGCAGAAGAGTTCAATCTTAGGATCATAGCCCAAGAAGGAGTAACGGCCCCAATGATTACTATTATCCGCACTTTCAAGCAAGTACGTATGACTGCTCACTTGTTTTAACGCTTTCAACACGCTAATCGGTGTCCGTACGTCGGATAAAATTTCCATATATACAGGCACGATATCGTAGCCCGGTGCGATAGCTTTCACACGGTCTAAACTAGGAAAAATCATGAGAACCTCCATCTGGCGTTGGCCAATAAAAAAACTCGCCCATGACAATATAACGTCAAGGACGAGTCTATAGTTCTATTTTTACAAGAGTATTAGAAAATACTTGTATTATGCTATAAATCGCGGTACCACCTTGTTTGAATGCAGCGCACTCCTCTTTCGCAGGATACTAACATATCCCTCACGACTAACGCTCGTGTGACGTCGCACCATACTAGGAATGAAAGTTCATTCTGTTCCATGCGCCCTCGGTGGTCCATTTAATAAGCTGCGTACTACGGGTTCTCAGCTAATCCCGCTCTCTGTGAGTGCATTTCCTATTTTTATCTCCACCTCATCGGTTTCTTTTAGGCGAGTATAAAATTATAATCTGATTATAATGTTTCTATAGAATGAAAGTCAAGAAAAATCTCAACTTTCACCTTATCCTTACATTTGTTCATCACCTAATACCCATATATAATCCAATTACTGATTTCCCTAGTCCCCTCCAAATTCAGAATATTTATATTGTGTTCCTCTAAATACTAATAGTATACTGAAATTACATATGTTATCAGCTTCTACTGATTATTATGCGAAGGAGAGAGTATGAGTTTTTATTTCACTGATCAAATACAGCAGTCTTTCAATAAAATATTCCACCAGTGTAATAAAGATATAGCTTGGGCGGGCAAGGCTGAGCTTGATACCCTTGTGAAACTTGACGAGGAAGGCCAAAAGATTCCTGGTATTGGCGATGTGTATGCTATTTTGGCGCGCGTCTATTCCGGCCCTCAGTTCACCTGGATTGAAGCAGGCTTTCCTGAGGATGACACAAAGGCATATAGTTATTTACATACAGCTATTCGCAAAGGCAGTGCCATCGCTATTTTACAAGCTATGCGTACCTCTGGTGCCCTTACACCAACTATTGAAAAAGAGTTGCCTATGACGAAGGACCAAGCATTCCAGCACGTCTATGAGGGCGCCCAAAAGGGTTGTTCTTACTGTGCCTATGCCATTGCCAATGTATTCCAATGGGGAGATTACCAGTTCTTGCCATCTGCACGAAAGATAGTTAATGAAGGTGAACCATCCGGTGTTGTTCATTTTTTAAAATCTTTATTTGTACAAGTAGATCAACATAGATTGGCAAATAAAGTAACCGCCATTGCGCAGCAATGGTTACATAAATCCGCAGCGGCAGGCCTTGTCATTGCGTACCGCAACTTGCGCCTTACCTATGCCGAGCAAAATAATAAGGCAATGGAAGAACAAGTTATTTTTGAAGGGGCTGCAGCAGGTTTGCCACTCATGACGTATTTAGCTGGCGATATTTGTAAGTCTCGCGGGGAGCATGAACGAGCTCTCGAATATTTTGAGCGTGGCGTAACCATGAATAATGGCATGTGCTTGCGTGAAGCTGCCGAGTACTATGCAAAACCATGTGAGTCTAACAAACGAATTCCTCAAGATATTCAAAAGGCCCTCAGATACTACGAGCGTGCTGCTATAAGCCCAGATTATTTAGACTTTAACGACCACGCTTATGTTACAATGCAAGCCATCATTCTTCGCACATTGAATATCGATGGTCAGTCTCAAGACTGGTCTCGCATCGCTCACTTATTACAACAACCAGCTATTTACACTCTCGATGGTATTTGGCCATATCTCGCTTATGTATTTACTTTCAAAAAAGGTAATACCCCTGCCATAAGAACCGCCATAGAGTGCGTCAATCAGGCTAGCAAATGTTACGATAGATACGGTAGTTATGACTATGCGGACCATCTATGGCAACTGGCCGCCGGCTATTGCTACGAAATTGGGGCCATGACAAAAGAACCTGATTTAGACCAAGCCGTTACGTTCTACGAGCATGCTCGTGAAAGCATCAATCGTCTCAACACAATAAATGATAATTGTTTTGGTACTGGTAAGCCGTTGGCAATTCCTGACGAAGCCTCTGAACGATTAGAAGCCTTTGAACTCGTTGATGGACACTATCAGTACAAAGAAGGCATACAGCAATCTTCTACAACATGTAATCCTATGCCACCTGCATGGCCTCAAAACTCCGTAGATGTATTAGAAATCTTCGAGGACTCTACTACTGGTTGGCGTACTAATAAATACGACTGGAATTTCATCGAGCGCGAATGGGATACACAAAAATACCTCAGTTTTATCATCTATGATAACCGCCAATCCATAGAAAACGTAATTTACGATGTGTACAGTATCGTTATGTTCCATAATGAAGACAAAAACTCTTGTACTATCTATCTATACGGCTACATTGAGGATACTAGCAGACAGGATGAAAACGTGGATCCTAGGGTATATGAAATGAGATACTTCAAGGAGATGTCCATTCCTGCAGGTCTCGCATTAATTAAAAACTTCTATGATAATGCTACATTGCCTGTTATTGATGAAAGCTGGGAGAAAGAGTACAAAAACACTACGCCTCCACGAGAATATGTATTAACTTGTGACAACGATATCTTCTACCTCAATCAATATGAATATCCAAACCAAATGATTAAGGATGCCTTAGAAGGCGTAGCGAATGGCAAGTATAATATTATTGAGGTTCGCCCTTCTAGCCTTGATGATCAATGTATTAGCTATTACATCGAGCGCGCAAAAGGTAAAAACTTACGCATTCGACTCTATGCCACTGTAGATGAAGACAACGTATATGGCTTTGAACGAGAGTCTTGCAACTTAACCTCCATCAACTACTGGATTCAGGAAGCTATAACTAGCAATAAGCTTCCTGACTTAAGCGATTGGGATGAAATTAAAAAGAAATAAGGATATTATTTTATTAAGAACATACTAAAACTAAGAAAGGAGGGATACGTTGGAAACATGGAAACGAACGGTATACATCAGTTTAGTCTGTGTATTCTGTACAGCCTTTGGTGTAAGCCAGTTAGCTCCAATTCTGCCTTTATACTTTCATGATTTAGGCGTACAAACTCCAGAAGCTATGTCCTTATGGTCTGGGTTAGCCACTGGCGCAACCTATATAATCGTTTGCTTAGCAGCACCATTTTGGGGGCGTGTTGCGGACAAAAAAGGTCGTAAAATTACATTAATACGATCTAGCTTTGGCATGGCATTATGCAATGTATTAATTGCTTTTCAAACTACACCCGAAGGGGTTGTTTTAATCCGGCTCATCCAAGGTCTAGTAAGTGGCTTTTACTCGGCATCAATTACATTAATAGCTTCAGAATCACCTATCGAGCGGACGGGTTGGGCCTTAGGATTATTAGCATCTGCTAATCTTGCTGGTTCACTAATAGGGCCTTTATTAGGTGGATATATTGCTGATACAGTAGGCATTCGCAATGACTTCATCATCGTCGGTGCGCTCATGGGTTTAGCTGGTGTGCTGGCTACTATATTCATCCATGAAAATTATGTACCACAACCGAATCCTGAAAAACTTTCCATCCGTAAGTTGAAAGAGCAAATACCGGAATTTAATAGTATTGTCGCATTATGTGTAGCGTCCTTTATCTATGCAATATGCATCATGTCCTTACAACCTGTTATCTCTGTATATATTAAGGGAATCGTTCCTAGTGATACAGAAAATCTAGCATTTATTGCAGGCGCTGTATTCTCCGCTATGGGTATTGCTCAACTTATGAGTAGTTCTCCACTGGGTAAATTAGTCGACAAGATTGGGCCACGGAAAGTATTAGTAGTATCTCTTATTTATGTAGGGATTCTAAATATCCCTCAAGCCTATGTTTCTGATGTATATCAACTGGCAATCATCAGGTTCCTACAAGGTTTTGGTTTAGGTGGCATGTTGCCTGCCTTAAACACTTACCTCTCTTCAAAAACGCCTCGAGAATTTACAGGCCAAGTATTTTCCTATAATCAGTCTTGTTTGTTTTTTGGTTATTTCTTAGGGTCTGTTGGTGGTGCTAGCCTTATGGCATGGCTAGGCTTTACTACCCTATTCTGGGTTAGCGGTGGCTTATTTATTATTTCCGCTCTCTGGATTGGCTTCAAACTTAAATAATATAAAGACATATAAATAGAACCCTATCATGATTGAACTGCACCTCCAAAAATTGGACACAATTTTTGGGGTGCAGTTCATTTTGATCACAATAGGGTTCTTTTATTATGTATTCTAAAATTTAACGTCTTTAATATACCTGTAATTTATGAATTTATAATTTTACAGCTACATTTTAATCTAATTATAGTAACAAGAGCATAATCACTACTGTAGCAATAATACATGGTACAGCATTGCGTTTTGCCATTTCCATAGGGTTAATACCTGCAAGGCCAGCAATGATGATACCTGCGCCTGCTACGGGACTCATACTACGACCGATGCCAGCACCTAATTGAGCCATGGAGCCGAGTTGCATAATACCATAGCCAAAGTCTGCCGCATGAGGTGTTACAGCTCCGTTAAACGCAAGGGCTGCCGCATTACCAGAACCAGAGATAACAGCTAATAAGAATGGACCAAAGGCTGCGCCAATTTGAGCGATTTGTTGAGAGTTCTTCATACCATCAATGAGTGCATTTGTAAGTCCAATGTACTGCATACCCGCAGTAAAGGCTGCCGCCGCAGCCATAAGACCGACTACATCACACATACCATCGCCAGTACCGCGGAAGAATTTCTTAACTGCTTCCGTTACATTCGGACGTACAGCAATAATACCGATAGCTGTACCAATGAGCATAGATACAGGAACAGATATCTCTGGAATTACCGCTACTTGTTTACTACCGAGTACGAGTAATACAAGCGGAATGATTGGGATGATAGCATATAAATAATTTACTTTAAATTCTTTGCCTTCTTCTTCGTTACCATCTTTTAATACATATCCTGTATGTTCCTTTTTAACAATAGCTACGATATTGAGCAAAATAGCTGCTACGACAATGCCAATAATGGCTTGCATAGAGAAACTCGCGATAACGGTCATTACATCTTCACCAGCGAGTTGTGCTACTTGAGGGTTAAACATAAGACCAGGACTCAATGCACTACCCCAAGTCCCTAAGAAAATAGCGGAACCTGCCATCGCTGGATGTACACCGGAGCGAATAAGTGCAGGAATTAATAGAGCACCTACTGCAGCTGCACAGCCTGCCGCTGTAGGCAACGCAATGTTGATCAAGAACGTAATAATAACAGCACCAGGGATGATGATTTTAGTCATCTTTTTAAGGCCTGCAGAGATGAAATATACCATGTGCTCTGTACATTTTGTATATTCCATAACATAACTAAAACCAAGCACTGTACAAATGGTTGGTACAAGACCTGGATTTGTAAGTTCTTTTACAAAGGCTGTCGTACCAGCACCAATCTGTCCACCAATAAAGCACATTAACAAGCCCGATAATAACAACACAAGCCGTGTTTCAAACTGCTTAATAATGGCAATAAACGTCGCCACTACAATAACAATACCAGCAATAACCATAATCTCTCCAATCCATGTATTCCCTACCAATCGCAAGTATCCTCTGCCATTCTATTACGGAATACATCCTTCTAACCACGTAAAATATGATATCTTAGCTAGTTAACACAAATCTAACTAAATTATATCCACCTCAAATATTCCACAATACTCAACCTAGTTAAGTTTAGTACTTTCTAAGCTAAGCTTTCTTAGCACCGTGTCTAATATCTTAGCTCCCGTAACGATGTCATCCATATCTGCAAATTCAGCCGGATTATGGCTAATACCTTCGCGGCATGGGATAAAAATCATTCCTGTAGGAACATCATCAGCCCAATGCATGGCATCATGACCAGCACCGCTTGGCATAGTCATATAGTCTACGCCTACAGACTGAACAGCCTCTTCAATTTCGCGAATCATTGCTGAATGCATCGCCACCGGATAATCTTGTGCAACAGGCTCAATCGTATAGGATAAGCCTCGTTTCTCTGCAATAACATCAATAAATTCCTTAATGAGGGTAACTACAGAATCTCGGGCCACCTTAGAAATACTGCGAATATCTACGCCCAGTTTAACGACCCCAGGAATAACGTTCATCGCTCCTGGCACAACCTCTACTACACCGACTGTACCCACTACTGGAGGCTCTTCTTGCATGGATGCAATCTCCTCAATGCCGAGAATGATTTTAGAAGCCCCACAGAGTGCATCATGACGCAAGTTCATTGGTGTGGCCCCACTATGATCCGCATTACCACGAATGGTTACATAGAACCGTTCTGGTGCAGCAATCCCCGTTACAATACCGATAGGCTTAGCTTCGTACTCTAACACTTTACCTTGTTCAATATGAATTTCTGTGAAAGACTTTACAGGTCTCTTATATTCCATATGCTCAATAGCATCTGGATTTAAATTACGCTCTTTTAATGCGTCATACAAGGAAATGCCTTGTTTATCTACTAAGCGTTGTAAATCTTGCAATGTCAATTCACCGCGCATAGCTTTACTGCCCAATGTAGCCACTCCAAAACGGCTAGACTCTTCACACATAAAGTCCACCACTGCAATGGTATGGTCATGTTCAAAACCATCATCAGTCATACTGCGAACCGCTTCGATAGCAGATAATACACCTACAACACCATCATAATTGCCCCCATTAGGTACGCTATCCGTATGAGAACCAACCATGACAATCGGTAGCTCAGGTTTCTTACCAACCTTATAGCCTATAACATTCCCGAAATCATCTATTTCAACACTCAAGCCCGCATCAGTCATACGGTCAATGATATATTGGCGACCTTCCCAATCAGAATCGGTGAAAGCTAGACGATTTATACCTTCACCAGGTGCAGTCAACTGTGCCATAGAATCAAAGTCCTTAGCTAATCGCTCTCGTCTAATCATATAACACCTCACAATCTAATCCCCATATTACATCTAACTTATAGCCCACTATACATATTTCTATGCATCTATCTATATAGTTATGCATCTATATAGTTATGCATCTATATAGTTATGCATCTATAGTTTGGATATATACATCGCAATATCTCAATCAATATAGCCTATTTTAAATAGTGAGTAGCAATTGTACCTAATGCAACAATGCCATTTAACATATCTTCTTCATCGATATCGAAGAGTGGATTATGATGAGGTGCTTTAATAGCTGAGCCCAATACCATATAGGTTGCTCGACCACCACGATCAATAACACGATTTAAGAAGTAAGCACAGTCTTCACTACCGCCACCGCTATAATCGAATGGAACTTCTTTAAAGATACCTAATGGTTCAATGATAGATTGTACTTCGCGAGCTAAATCATCGCTAATACGGCCTGCAGGAGTTTCACCTTGTTTTGTAATTTCAAAGGTACAATCATGCATTTCTGCGGCACCTTTAATAATGGTCTTAGTGCGTTCAATCATATAATCATTGATCTCTGTAGTAGCACCACGAGTTTCTAATTTAAGTGTTGCTACATCAGGAGTAACATTGCGACCTGTACCACTTTCAAAAACACCTACATTCATGCGTGATGCACCCCCACTATGGCGAGCAATGGCTTGTAAGTTAAGCACAGCTGTACAGCCTGCAAGCATGGCATTTTGAGCCTTTTCTGGAGAACCACCTGCATGGGAAGAATAACCATGGAATACAGCATCAAGTTTTGTAGTCGCTAAAAAGCCATGATCACTACAAGCAAAGCAATTAGATAACTGTTCATTAAATCCGATATGCATGCCGAACATCAAATCTACGTCATCTACTACGCCAGCCTTTACCATCGCTTTAGCACCACGTACGCCTTCCTCTGCTGGTTGGAAGATCAGTTTAATAGTACCCTTCAAGCCATCCTTATGTGTAGCAATATATTCAGCAAGACCAAGGCCCATTGTCATATGTGTATCATGACCACAAGCATGCATAGCCTTCTCATGGCGGGAACGGAAACCATTCTTAGCAGGAGTATGGTTAGATGCTTTAGATTCGATTACATCATTGGAATCCATATCTGCACGGAACGCTACTACAGGACCATCATCACTAAACTTCATAGTTGCCACAATAGCTGTTTTACCATAGCCCATCTTCTCTACTAGTTCAGGATCAGCACCTTCATCCATAGCACGAGCCATTGCCGCTTTCATAACATCCTCGCTAGGCAAACCCATACGAGAATCTAAATCAAGCACTTCTGCACCGAGTGCCACATCATAACCTAAGGCAATTAGCTTTTCAGCTACTTTAGCGGCAGAACGATATTCGAGCCAAGCTGGCTCTGGATACATATGAAAATCTCGACGCATAGCGATAAAATCATCGCGGCGTTGTTGTACAAAATCTTTTACAGACATAGGAACCTCCTAAAAATTAATTAGTACTTATATATTAACTATATGAATAGATAAGTAAATAGTCAACCAAATAGGTCATGTATACAATATAAAGAGACTAGCTATGATATAATAATAGTAACAAAGGAGGTGCCTATGACATTAAATGTTAATAAAGAAAAACTCACCATTTTAGATGTACAATTTGATAATTATGAGGACTTTGATGCAGTTTGGTATGCCGTAGGTTCATCTATGATTGAAGACTTCACTCCTACAACTGAATCAGTTCTAGAATTAAAAAATTATGTTACAAACAGAAGGAAGGAACTACAAATTGGCTAAGAACCAATACAAAAGAAAGTATAATTAAGAACTTAGCTAAAATCTTAGATTGCCTAAATTTCTTTCATCCATTTAGGGAAGGTAATGGTCGCACACAACGTGAAGTTATTCGAGTATTAGCATTATCAAAGGGGTATAAAGCTCAAATTCGTGTTTCTGAAGATGATACTGTATATAATACCTATATGGACGGAACCGTACATGGCGACTTACAGAAACTAGAACTATTATTTGAAAAAATATTAGAAAAAATATAATATTTGATTACAAAAAACACATATACCTCATGGTATATGTGTTTTCGTTTGTTTATTTCATTTCTACTTTATTCAGTTTTTCTAGTACTTCTCGTTTAATTTGACGGTGTCGATCCCAGGCGATAATGAATACGGTTGCAATGATACAAATCATGCCAAAAATACCGACCAGCGTAAGATGATTCCCTAGCAATACCCATCCAAAGATCGCTGCTGAGATTGGTTCTAATGATGAAAGTATAGAGCCTTGTATAGCACCAATGAGTCTAACCCCTTCCATATAAGCATTAAAGGATACGACTGTACCAAGTATGATGATGGCGAATAATCCTAACCAGGTCATGCCATCCCAGAGGGCTTCTGATTCTACTTGTTGAAACATGGCTAAAGATAAAATACCACAGATAAACATGGCAAAGCCCACAATGGATGTGGTGCCATATTTCTTTAATAGCTCAATAGGTTGCAATGTATATACACAGATACTAGCTGCCGATACAAGCCCCCAGAATAAAGCAAGCACATTAAAGTTCGAAACATCTAGCCCTTCTTGCATGACGATACAGAGTGTTCCCACTAAGGCTAATATAATACAGAAAAACTCTGGTACAGATGGCTTTTTAAAGTATCTCAAAAACAAATAGATGATGATCAGCGTAGGCGCAACATATTGAAGGACCGTAGCAATACCGACTCCTGAAATGGCAATGGCCTTGAAGTATGAGTACTGAGATAAAGCAATACCTAAAATACCAAATACTAATAATTTTCCTATATCCTTAGGTTCTGTAAAGATAGAGAAAATACGCTTACCATCCCTTATATAAGCAAGTCCTATCGTCAATATACCTGCTATGAGCAAACGCGCTTCTAGTAGCCACTCCACATTGATATGCTTTGCATTTTCTAGGAATTGTACAGATGTGCCTGAAAGCCCCCAAAATAGGGCACCTAAAATGGCAAGGGCCATACCTTTCCATTGTTTTTTCTCCATACAACCTCCTATCACAACTACTTTCACATTATGTACAATCATAACAAAGAGGCCTCTAAACCGCAATATCCAGCAAAGAGACCTCAAACTATGTACGTTTTTCTAGAGCAATTATAATAACTGTAGCAATAATCATGGCCATGCCAATTAACCCTAATGCACTAAATTGGTTGTCTAACAAAGCCCATCCAAAGAAAGCTGCCGAAATTGGTTCAATAGATGACAGGATTGATCCTGGTACTGCACCTATTCTCTTAACACCTTCTAAATAAGCATTAAAGGATACGATAGTCCCCAAAAAGACAACATTGAAACAGCCAATAACAGTCCATACATCCCACATAGCATACGAATTAGGCTGATGAAATAAAATGGCAGCAACAATACCACTGAGAAGCATACCAAATCCTACAATCGGCAAAGTTCCATATTTATATAGTAAATCTACAGGAGAAACACTATATACAGAGACCCCTACAGCAGATAGAAGTCCCCATACGAGCACTGCCAGTGGAAATTGCTCCATAGAAAAGCCATCATTCCCCATCAAACAAATCGTACCTACCAAGGCCAGTATAACGGAAATAATTTCCCCTTTAGAGGGCCTTTTACCATAACGGGCTAGCATATAAATAATAATCATTGATGGCGCCAAGTATTGAAGCACCGTCGCAATACCGGCCCCTGCTAAAGCAATGGATTTAAAGTATGTATATTGGCATAAAGCCATGCCAAATACGCCAAAAACGATAAGCCCTACCGTATCTTTCAAACTACGAAAGACATGGAAGATAGAATTACCATATTTAAACCATGCATAGACAACAGTCAATAGTCCTGCTGTAATTAATCGCATGGTGACTAGCCATTCCAAGTTCATATCCCTAAAGTTACTTAAGAACTGTACTGAAGCACCTGATACGCCCCATAAAACAGCACCTAATAGGGTTAGTAAGACACCTATAATTTCATATCGCTTCATAGGATTAGTCGCCTAAGAGATCTACATGTACTTTTACAACAACCTTGCGAATTTTAATAGGCTTATCATTAACAGCTAATAGTGGTCTATGGATATCAGATGGGAAGAATACTGTATAGTACCCTTCTAGACAGTGGATGTGTCCTTCATCGACAGCTTCGTTTGGGTAGAAATAACAATCACGATCTGGATGAGACTCCACAGGCTTTACGAGGCCTTTATCTACAAAAAAGCCCATATTTTCTTCCCCATCTACCATGAATTGAATATCTACATAGTTGCGATGAGACTCAGGTTTTGTAGTTTCAAACAATTTTGTTTCTACATCGTCTACATTGGCGTACATCATGTCCCCTTCAATGGTATGACGGCCGCCTGGCAATGCTTTCAAATCTGTATTTTTTAAGAAATCTAAAGCTCGTACGATGGCTTTAGGATAACCCATTTTTGTATAATCTGCAGTAATGCTAGAGAAAAACATATACGATCCTTTCCCGATACATGGAAATAACACCCGATACATAAGCAATTATATTATCTTAATGTTAGCACATATATACATAAAGGACTAGCAATTCTATTATTTCCACTGCATCTATACATACCAATGATTAGGCCCCAATATTCTCCGTTATCGATTAAGCCTATCCTAATCTATTTCAAATCATAGTAAAAGCCCTCCATACGCTACATATATGGAGGGCTCGTGTAAAATACTATTCAAATTTATGACTTACGTCAATTGTTATGCTATTAAGTTGTTACGATATGCAATTATCTATTCAGTTGTAGTGATTCTAACTGTATTTGATACAGT
The DNA here is from genome assembly GCF_013393365.1 of Veillonella nakazawae. NCBI lineage: Bacteria > Bacillati > Bacillota > Negativicutes > Veillonellales > Veillonellaceae > Veillonella > Veillonella nakazawae. The sequence goes on along the minus strand of NZ_AP022321.1, from coordinate 189,035 downwards.
ACGTGGACATGTTCTTAACTTTATTCTTGAGTCTTACGAGCAGCGATAATTTCTTCCGCTTGCTTATGTGGAACCTCTTCATAAGTATAGAACTGACGGTTAAATACGCCTTGTCCTTGAGTGATAGAGCGCAATGCAGTTACATAGTCGGCCATTTCAGCCAATGGTACTTGTGCTTTAACAACAGAAATACCTGTTCTTTCACTTTGTTCCATGCCTAATACACGACCTCGACGGCTATTCAAATCACCCATGATGTCGCCCATGAAAGCATCTGGTGCAAACACGTTAACTTCATAGATTGGTTCTAATAGGACTGGTTTCGCCTTAGGAATTACATCCTTGATAGCTTGTGACGTAGCTACTTTAAATGCTAACTCTGAGGAGTCTACGCTATGGTAAGATCCATCCAAGAGTGTCACTTGCACGCCAATCATAGGATATCCCGCAATTAAGCCTTTATCTAGGGTTTCTTTGGCACCCTTTTCCACTGCTGGTATGTATTGTTTAGGTACAGCACCACCAAAGATTTTGTCTACGAATGCAAATTCGCTTCCATCGTATAATGGGTCCACTTGAATCTTAACGTGACCATATTGACCATGACCGCCACTTTGTTTCTTATATTTAGACTCGGTTTCAGCGGAGCCTTTAATTGTTTCGCGGTATGGAATATATGGAGTCACAAGTTTAGCTTGTACGCCATATTTACGATCCATTTTGTTGAGGATATGCTCGAGATGAACCTCGCCCATACAATCGATTTGTAGTTGACGGGCCTCAGCATTTTTCACTACTACGCAAGTAGGATCTTCTTCTGCTACTTTTAGAACAGCACCAGCTAATTTTTCCTCCTCACCTTTTTTCACAGGTTCCAATGCCACTGTGTATAGAGGTTGAGGGAAACGGATAGCGTCGTATGTCACTTTAAAGTCAGGAGCAGTTAATGTATCGCCAGTCTTAGCATTTGCTAATTTCGGTATCACTACGATATCGCCAGCTTTAGCGGCAGATACAGGGATTTGTTGCTTCCCAATAAGGGTAACCATCTTGCCCCATTTTTCTTCTACACCTTGGTTTACATCATAAAGGCGATCGCCTTCTTTTAGTTCACCAGAGAAGATACGTACAAAGCTTTGTTTGCCTGCGAATGGGTCTAACAATGTTTTAAATACGAATGCAGTTAAAGGTTTATCTACATGTACTACACATTGTTCGCCGGTTTCCGCATCAGTTGCGGTCATCACTTTTTTAGTTGCATCCGGCATGTAACGGATCATACGATCCAATACTTGATCTAGGCCAATACGAGATGTGGCACTGCCACACATGATTGGGCACACACGGCCACTAATCATCCCTTCACGCAAGCCTTGGCGAATTTCCTCTAAGGATAATTCTTCGCCTTCTAAATATTTTTCCAACAATTCATCGCTACCTTCAGCCGCGGCTTCTACGGTCATTTCCCGAATTTCTTGAGCCTTTTCGATAAGGTGAGCTGGTACAGCAATCTCTGTTGGTTGGCCGTCCTTGTAAGTAAACGCAGTCATTTTTGCTACGTCTACGACGCCTTCAAAGTTGGCGCCTTCACCGATAGGAATCTGCAATGGCATAATGCCTTTGCCAAATAATTCCCGCATTCTTTCAATAGTACCGAAGAAATCGGCACCATCAACATCCATTTTATTGATAAATGCCATACGTGGCATTTGTAATTCAACTGCATAATCCCATGCGCGAACTGTGTCAGTTTCTACACCAGATGTGGCGGATAGTACCATCAACATACCATCGCAGGCACGCAAAGCGGCACGAACTTCACCATGGAATTCATTATAGCCTGGAGTATCTACGAAGTTAACCTTATGGTCATGCCATTCACATGGAGCCATGCCCAATTGGATTGTTACGTTACGTTTAATTTCTTCAGGTTCAAAGTCCATAATATGTTTATTGTCTTGGCCTTTACCTACGAAATCAACCGCACCAGAGGTTAACAACAAAGATTCGACAAGAGCTGTTTTACCCGCACCATCGTGGGAAACAACAGCAACATTTCTAATTTTATCACTACTGTACTCTTTCATCGGAATCGCCTCCTTAATGGCAAATTACGGCTTTTGCTAATACATTTCGACACCCAAATAGAAAAGTCCTCTTTTTCCGAAAAAATTTATCAAAAAAAGAGGACTCTTTATTAATATTAATTTATATATGAGTATTATCTACCCATTAAAGAGGCACAGCCACTAAGAAGTGCCATGAAAAGTGCCCAAATTATAGCGAAGATTATGGACGTTAAGATACTAGCAATGAATACTTTCATCTTCGTAAGCATTACTTGTGTTGCCATAAGTTCTAAGGATACCCAAATGGATATAACAAGTAAGGCTATTGTTCCTACAAAATAGATAACACCAGCAAAAGCCCTACTATCGAATGCTAAACCTAACATGCCCATTAAAACCAAGATTATCGTATAACCAATACTAAATAATAGTACCCCATACCCTTGTAAATACCAACTAACTTTCATAATCGCTTGTACGTTGTCGGTACCACCCATCTTAGTGATAACCCAGTTATATACATACGAACCGATGGCCACCATCACAAAGGACCAGCCGATACTAATAAGCCATGCAAAGATGAATATAAAGCTGGCACCGATACCGAGTAAATAGGTTAAAGCAGTAAATTCATTATGAGGGAGAAAGGGAATTAACATAGTCCCAAATAAAGCCAATATAATATATGGGATAGCCCACAAGAATACAGTGCCCCAGAATCCTTTTTGCAATGTCCCCGATTGTACAACTTGATCAATACCGCCTTTAAACGGATTCGCAAATAACTGCCAAAAATCAGAATACCATTTTGTCTCCATAATACACCTCATGTAATGGGGCCCCATCTATATATAGATAAAACTACCCCAAAACTTATAATAGGATCAATGAATTAGATACACAGAGAAAACTAAAACTCTCCCGTCCGTTTACCGTAATGTTTGGAGTCACCATTTTGCTTCCACCCAACGGTATCACCAATGGACATAACGCGGCGCGTTAAGCAGTCTTTACATTTGTCTGCATTATCATCTACGCAAGGTTTGTTGTCATATAACAAATACTTTGCCCGATGTTCAGGGATTGTAATGATAGGCATCAAAATATTGGCACCCGCAGCAAGTCCCTTTTCACGGCCCAGTTTATCCAAAGCTTGTAATGCCGTAGTAGCTGCAATATTGACATCTTTCAAGAATAAGCGGGTTAACGCAATCATCTTAAGGCCTAATTGAATACGGCGCAATTTACCAGTTTCATCATCGATGCCCATAGCTAATGCTTCTTGGCCTAGCGGCGTATCGTGATGTACCACATATGGTCCCATACCGATCATGTCGATATCCATGTCGCGATAGAACAAGATATCGTTCACTAAATCTTCCTCTGTTTGGCCTGGCAAACCAATCATGACGCCTGTACCTACTTGGAAACCTACGCGGCGCAAGCTACGTAAGCATTCAATGCGCGTTTCAAAAGAGTGTAGTTCATCTTGAGGATGAATTTTATGATATAGCTCTTTATTTGTTGTTTCAATGCGCAATAAATAACGGCTCGCACCGGCTTCACGCATGCGGCGGTACGCCTCCTCGCTTTGCTCCCCTACGCACATCGTAATGCCAAGGGAACCATCGCCGATGGCCTTAATATCGCGAATGAGATCTACCACATAATCGACGAATATATCATCACTGCGTTCACCAGATTGTAACGTAATAGAACCATATTCATGGTCATACGCCCACTGTGCCATCTTGATAATATCTTCTCGATTCATATCAAAGCGTTCCGTCTTGTCATTTTCACGACGGATACCGCAGTAATTACAATTCTTAATGCATCGGTTCGAAAACTCGATGAGGCCCCGATAATACGCTACAGGCTTTACATATTTCGCCTTCACTTCGTAAGCCTTTTTATATATTAACTGCAACTGTTCTTCATCAGTTACAGACATTAGAAATCTTAGCTCATCCTCTGTTAGCCATTCATCGCCAACGAGGTCTTTTGCAAGGATGTCTTGCACTTGCAAACAATCACTTCCTTTCATAACGAACCGTCATCGATTCGCTTGGTATGGTAATGAAATCTATGTCAGTGACACAGGTAAACCCATTCACTTCGCGCGGCAAATCCCGCACATATTTCACTTGTGCTGTTAAACATTCGTGAGCCATCATACCGCGACTCATTTTTGAGGACGTACTCATCTGTTTAAATGCATCGCCTCGTAATTCCCAAAATTCAACGGTCACTACCTTTGGATGGTTAACCATCTTGGCATATTCTTTAGACGCTAGATTGAGAATCCAATCTTCCTTGTGAAAGTAGGCATCTACCGTTTCACGCCACGTGTCATATAAGTTAATGCCTACCTTATCCACCATATCAAGCCGATAATCGCGTACGCCCATCGTAGGCTCTACAATGCCGTACAAGGCAGACATCACAACAAGATGGCTTTCACCGAAGGCCTTAGCCTCATCGGACAAGTTCTGCCAGTCTAAATATTTGAAAGCAATGCCATCGTAGCTTTCACAAGCTAACCCAACAGGATGGGACTCAAAAGCTTGATAAAAATCAAAGAGCGCCTGCGCCTTATCATCCTTGAGTTTCAAAGCCTTACCAAGGACCGCCACATCTAGGGACTGCACATGTTTTACAATGTCTTGCGTAATGTGCGGTTGAAATTGACCGTCCTGAACCGCAGTATGTACTGCCCCATCATTGCCAACAGTAGTAATCGTTTTGGTCTTACTAGGAGAGAGGACGATTTTCATGGGATAACTCCGCCTTTATAGTTTCCTCTGTCAAATTGTCGATCAACTCAGGATTCCACAACATAAGAGGCACAGCCACTACATGGCTAGCTTTCATTTCTTTACATAAATTAATGCATTCTTTAAGGTAATCAGAATCTTCATCTACAAGATCGCATACGATAACAACGTGACGACCTTTTAAATTTACACCTTCGTAGTCGATGCTGCCAGCAGATACTGTAAGCATGCCAGTTTCTAGACGACCTTCGCTCATGTCGTTCAAGCGAGACATTAGAACGTGTTCGAGCATAGTAGATACAGGTGTTACCACGCGACCAATGCCGATAAGAGCCTCAGGTTGGGCGTGAATAATAACTGTTTTCTTGCGTTTATCAGTTCTAAAATCAACGAGAGCTTTTTCTAAAGCGCCAAAGAACACGAATAATTGCCAAGGATCAAAAGAACCTGTTTGGAACATGTCGATAACAGAGCCATCCTCATCCATATTTAGGCGCGTTAATAATTCCTCTGCAATGTCGTTTACTACAACACTAAAATCAGATTGCATTGCATCTTGTACTTTTACTTCGTCTGCCATTAGGTCCTCCTAATTTCTATCTATTACACTGGTGAGGGAATGTTCCCTACAGGATTTATACTATCTTTAATTGTAACATATTTTATAGCCCACATGGTTATTCATGGATACACTTTTTACATAACAACTATACCAGTTATATGACAAAGTAATTCTAATAAAATAATGTTGCATGATTAATGTAACTTTATAAATTTGAACACCTATTATACAAAAAAAGACCGCTAACACGGTCTTTTCCTATTACCCTACAATGAGTAGGTAAATATTCATAACAGTAACAACAATACCAATGCCCCATAATAGTACATTCGTATATGTATGGTTCGCATATTGCCCCATCACCTTACGGCTACTCGTCATATAGAGCTGCAAGAAAATTGTAATAGGTAGTTGCAAACTCAAGAACATTTGAGAAATCAACAATGCTTGGAATGAATCAGTAACAAATACAATCAACAGCAATGCCGGAATGTATGTTAAAGCCAAGCCTAATCGAGTATGGAAGTCTTTCATATCGTAAGACTCACCAAACATGCCTGCAAATATACTCGCTCCTGCCATACCTGCTGTAGCAGAAGAGGCAAAGCCCGCAAAGAGCAATGCGATAGCAAAGATAGTACCTGCTGCAGGGCCAATGAGAGGTCGTAACAACTCCTCCGCCTGTTCAAGCTCTGTTACTTCAATGCCGTGAGTAAAGAACACTGCTGCCGCCAGTAAAATCATGGCGGAGTTAATCATCCACCCAATCCCCATAGAGAATAAGGTGTCTAGGAATTCATAACGCAATTGGCGCTTCATTATGGAAGGATCTTGCGTATTGAATTGGCGACTTTGGATGATTTCTGAGTGCAAGAACAAATTGTGAGGCATAATAACAGCCCCTAAGATACTCAAAATAACGAGCATCGATTCATTCGGAATCTTAGGATCTACCCAACCAATGCCTGCTGCCGCCCAGTCTACATTGATCATATTGACCTCTACGAGGTACGCCAAGGCAATGAGGGATACGAATCCTGCAATGATACGCTCTAGCTTCCGATAAGAGTTTGTAATGAGCATAACAGTACATATAACGGCCGTTAATACACTACCTATCAGAAGCGGAATGCCAAAGAGCATTTTCAATGCAATAGCAGCGCCGATAAATTCAGCCAATGCCGTTGCCGCAGCTGCAATGCCAGCTGTACTCAACACAAATCGAGATACATAGCGAGGCAAGAATTCATAGGCACATTCTGATAAGCATTGGCCCCGTACAATGCCTAAATGAGCTACGTTATGCTGCAATAAAATCAGCATAATCGTAGATAGTGTTACTACCCATAAAAGTTCGTAACCATAACTAGCACCGGCCGCAAGATTAGCCGCCCAATTGCCAGGGTCGATAAACCCTACAGTTACGATAATGCCAGGCCCTATAAATTTAAAGGCCTCGCTCACCTGGTGCTTACCATTTTGGTGAACAGTAAACAACTGTTTCTTTAAGAAATCAATCATTATAACTCCTTATTAAGGGTTATAGAGTAAAGGTCATCTCCGTTTGCATGCGAGCATCGGTTTTAGATTTTGTATCCTTACCACCGGTATAACGGATGCGCACATTATTATTTACTTTAACACGAGAATCATCAATTTTGAATTTCTTCATTTTTTCTTTGATTTGTTCATCTGTTAAAGCGCGCTCTTCTGGTTTTACCACTTCATCATTAGCTGTATCTAAAGCCTCTTGTTGAGATTTAGATACTTGGTATGTTTTACCAGATTTCTTAGCCTTTTCAGCACGTTTTTCGTCTAATTTTTGACGGCGCTCTCGGGTAACTTTCTTGTCGCGACCGATACGATAGTCCATTACATCACGCATATTTTCTTGATAAATGCGCAATGCATATTGGCGATCGTTTTCGTTCATTTGTTCTCGTTTGGTTACTACCTCATCGATAAGAGGCATAAGCTCATCCTTTGTATAACTTGTATTGCCATCAAAAACAAAACCATGTGTATCTGTAATAGCACCGTGTTTAATTAGCGTTTGTAATGCCGTATACGTCCAATCATTTGGCGTAATTACACCAGCACTCGCATGAAGTTCTACTTTACTAGAACTTCTTACAGTTTCTACATCAGCACTAACACCATCCACCATAGGACGTGCACTTGGAATAGCAATGCTTTCAGCATGAACAAAGCCAACAGAGGCAACAAGACATAATGTGCCGATACCCATAGCGCGACGAAGTAAATTCATGTGACGTGTATATTTCATATTCATAAGAGTCTCCTTAAAATTACATTTTATACAATCTATTATATGAAACCCCTTGTCATACGTCAACTCTATAACCTTACACGCCTGTATACATCAATATTTACAAGACCTTAAACTCATTTGAGTCCTTACACATTAAGGTCCATACCTAGTAAATACTACAATAAACAAAAAGACCTCACATCGCGTGATGTGAGGTCTCAGCATGGCGGAGGATTAGGGATTCGAACCCTAGCGACGGTAACCCGCCCTAACGATTTAGCAAACCGTCCTCTTCAGCCTCTTGAGTAATCCTCCATGCTTTACTGGGTAATCATATCATACCCAATAAGGCATTGTCAATCGTATTATTTCAACATGGATTCGATGAACCAGATTTGTTTTACTACTATATTAAATATAGTATTCTATGTAGCCATCGGGGATTTTCGTTTCCTCCGACTTACCGTTATTAGTACGACGAGGTTTGCGGACATACATATTTTCTGGATCCGTTTCAAAGATAACCATATCTTTAGGAATATCATGTTTAATAACAAGGTTACAACCGATTTTTGTGCGCGCCCCGATAGTAATATCCCCTAAGATTTTTGTACCTGTACCGATGAGCACTTCGTCTTCGATGGTTGGATGGCGTTTTACCTGTTTAGAGGACATACCGCCTAGCGTTACTTGATGGAACAGTGTTACATTATCACCTACGATGGCAGTTTCACCGATTACAACGCCCATACCATGGTCAATAAATAAACCGCGACCGATCGTTGCACCTGGGTGAATTTCAATGCCCGTTACGTGACGAGAATGTAATGCCACACGACGCGCCAAGGTTGGCCATCCCGCCTTATAGAGGCGGTGCGCAAAGAAATGCCAGAATAAGGCCGTAATATGCGGATACGTCCAAATAACCATCCACACGCTTGTTGCGGCTGGGTCAGAATCCATTACGCGCTTAATATTATATTGAATTTTGCCCCATAATTCGCGCAAACCTTGCATCATAGTGACTCCATCTCAAATAACTCTACTCATATAATATATAGTATACAACATATGTGGTCTGTATTCCTATACATAAGATGTTTTATCTATGCTAAATCTGTTACTTTACGTATTCATTATTAGCAAAATCCAAAAGGGATAAATATTTTTCTACCCCATCTGGTGCAATAACCACTATATTCGCCTTTGGTTCTTCTCGTGCAATACGCTTAGCTGCTACGATAGCTGCCCCCGCTGAAAGTCCAATAGAAACACCGCTTTCACGCATAAAGGTTTGTACTTCGCTAAAGGCTTCTTCGTCGCTTACAGTTTGTACGCCGTCCATCAAGCTTTGGTCGAAGTTTTCAGGAATAAAGCCCGCACCAATACCTTGAATTTTGTGTGGACCGCCCTTACCTTCTGTAATGGCCGGAGATCCTGTTGGTTCCACTGCGATAGATTTCAGATTCGGATTATGCTCTTTCAATCGTCTAGTAACACCTGTGAAAGTACCACCTGTACCGATACCTGCCACAAATACGTCTACATTCGGTACTTGTTCTACGATTTCAGTGCCCGTAGTACGGTAATGTATATCTGGATTCGCAGGATTTACAAATTGGCCCAAAGTAAACGCATTAGGATATTTCTCTAAGATTTCATTTGCTCGTTCAAGAGCGCCCTTCATGCCCGTTTCTTTTGGCGTTAAGATGAGCTGTGCACCGTACGCCTTGATAAGTTCACGACGTTCTTTACTCATGCTTTCAGGCATAATAATTACAGTTTTAATATGTAAGATAGCGCCCACCATGGCAAGAGCAATACCTGTATTGCCACTTGTAGCCTCTACGATGATGCTATCCTCATGGATACGGCCTTTCTCCTTGGCGTCTTGTAACATGCCAAGAACGGCACGGTCTTTCACAGAGCCACCTACATTATATTTTTCAAGTTTTACATAAATATTGGTATTTGGTAATTGATATACCGGCGTTTTACCAATCAGTTCAGTTGTTTGATTTGTTACTATGCTCATCTGATCCTCCCTCTAGCGACAGATGATAAAAATCGTCCTCAGGAATATCCCAAGGACGATATGTATTTCACCTTGTTACTCACTATACACTGGGTATAAACGTTTATGCATTCTGATTAATACAACCATACTCTAACACCTGAATCAATTCATTGTCAAGAGAATGAGAATAGCTTTTAAAACCCCAAAAGTACAGGAAATAACTAGGTTCATTTATTTACTTGTAAGCACGTCCACCACCACATCCCACGTGATAGGCACAAAGATGATGGCTAAAGATAATCCAATAAAGAGAACGGCCCCCACCAATACGCTTAGACGAGGAACTAAGGATATAACAACGCTCTTTGCCAATCTATATGCTTCACTTAAGTCATGATGTAGCGCCACATGGCCCCATAAAAAGCCTGCCAGTATATAGGAAATAATATAAGGATCAAGGATCACATGTGTGGCTAGTTCATTATTGGTGTGCATAATGCGGTTGATAACAGGTGAAACTAGTACATTGACTAGCATAGCAAGTACCTTGAACCACACAACGCAGACAATATATGTCCACAGACTCCGCTTGGTCATCCACAGCATGTATAGGTATCCTATTATACTTGCCCCCAGCGAACCCTTCCCACGTTCCATGTATCGCTCCATCCAAGATGGCGGCTCCTTGCCCGCCTCTACTTGGCTGTAGTAAAAGGATAGATTTCTTTCACCATGGGCTACATCGACGAGACCCAAAACTTGGAATACCACAAGCAAAAACAAGACAGCTACAACGACTTGGAAACTTTCACTAAAGAAAATATCCATAAAATCAACACCGAGATGGCCTATGTTCTTAAGATTGCCGTATATATCGTAAAAGGCTAGATATATAGCATTTGTTAGGAAAATATCCATAACAAATAGGAGCAGCACAAAAATGATATAGCCGTTCCATCGAGTCCATTTGGTTTGTGATTCTATATAGGTGTTCGTCCCTACCATAATCGACGCAGGGTGTATAGACAAGGTCACACCAATCATAAAAAACATTATGAACGATGTGACCATTGTTAAATATTCGTATGCCATATTAACGGTATGCTACGCGCTCAGGCTGCATGTCGTGGAAATGAAGGCGCTCTTTTGCAGTCTTTTCCCACTCTGTACCAGGCTTGCCGTAGTTTGCGTATGGATCGATGGACAAACCACCTCGTGGCGTAAACTTGCCCCATACCTCGATGTACTTAGGATCCATCAACTTCACAAGGTCTTTCATAATGATGTTGATGCAGTCCTCGTGAAAGTCCCCGTGATTGCGGAAACTAAATAGGTATAATTTCAAAGACTTGGACTCTACCATTTTCTTATCTGGTACATAAGAAATGTAGATTGTCGCAAAGTCTGGTTGACCTGTCATAGGGCACAAGCTAGTGAACTCAGGACAATTAAACTTAACGAAGTAATCATTATCAGGGTGTTTATTATCAAATGCCTCTAATACCTGTGGTGCATAATCAGTAGGGTAATCGGTCTTGTGACCTAACATCGTTACCCCTTGTAACTCTTTTTCAGATCTGCCGGATGCCATAAGGAACCTCTTTCTATAATACGGTATAAGAAATAATTCGTGTGATACTTAATTATATCATAAGAAATTCTAGTTCTTATTTTCTAAAATGTATTCCATAAGAGGTTTCGCCTCATTATAATTACGGTTCTATATATGTAATTAATTGATAGAACAAAAAACATATATACAGCTTTAAAATTTTTTATTGTTAGCGGACATTCTTACTTTTCCCTTGATTCTCAATAACGGGAATATACTTTTTCTTTACAGCTTAAACGCTACAAAAAATCATAGAATTTCAATATACCTAGAACCGCTAAGAAATAAAAGAATACAATCCACACTACATACATCTGTTTCTTTCTAGCCCAATCATAATAACGACTGTGTGATGGCTGCCTGAATAGGGTAGCTGCAACTAAAACAGGTTGTAAAAACCAAGCCATAACAATTGGCACAGCTATGTAATCTAAGAAATAAAACATGCTAAAAAGCATGAAGGGGTATGCAATAATTATCGCCCAAGAGATAAATTTAATAAAACTATAATTAGAATTAGCAATTAAAGATACTAGTAATGGTGAAAGTTTTTTTCTTAAGAGTATCTTATATATGATCCAATAGAGAACAATTGCCGAGTAAAAGATGACTACGAAAACTAAGGGTAAATGAATATGCACAAATACTAACTCCTTTTACGACTTAAATAGTTATAAATATAGGTCCATACCACATAGCTCAAAAGGATTACAATATATAGAGTAACAAAAAAATAAAAATCGACTTCATCCTTGATCATTTCAGGATTTGTAACAATAGTAAAAGGAATAATTATAAGAAGGAAAAGTACAACACCCCTCACAAAATAATTGTAAATTTTTAAAAATAACATATGAGTATTCCTATCATTAAAACCACTCGTTTACAACACAACTAAAATTTTAATATTAATATATCATAAAATTTATATAAGTTTATATAATAAAAATTAGAACAGTCCATCATGATTGCCACATCCTTAACACCATATATCGGCTATGATAAGAGTACTAAGATAGTAAAAGGACGCTATAGTTCTATATCATTCAGTAACACTTATCACTGAAGATTAGACTATAACGTCCTATCGGGTTTAAATGATCATGATCTTAAGATTAATTCAAATATAATCATTTTTTTAAGAGCTTATATATAAAGTACCATCCCAACATAAATATTCCACTAATAATATAAGCACTACCATAGAAGTATATCCAAAACTCGTCACTAGTAACCTCAGGATCCATAACAAACATTAATGTAATGCCTCCTAGGAAGAACACCATTGCAATCCAAAAGATTAAATTAAATACTTTTAAAAACATTTTCACCTCAATAATATGCTAATGCTTATCAAGCACTTCTCGTTCTTTTTTCTATCTTTATTTTCTTAAGCATCATTTGTCTGTATCCTTTTCAAATCATATTTAATTCTATCTTTAGCATATGTAGGTTCAAGGTATCTAATAATAGGTTAAAACGTATAAAAATATGTATAAAGCTACCAGAAATAACCAAGCATATACGCCTACTTTAAAATTAGACTGATGCATCTCTACTTTATCACTTTCAAACTCATTATTCTTAATCATAAAGTACATTCCAACTAAAGAAATCCCCATACAAAATATCCACCACAACAACATAGTGAATGGAGATATTAAATTACGTATGAAAAATATTCCAAATCCGAGTACTAAGCTAAAAGTATAGATAATTCGAGCTAAACTAAGCTTACCTTTATGCGTAATAAGTTTGTATATGAAAAATATAATACCAAATATTATAATCAGATCTTGATACATTACTTATCTACATCCTTTTTCAAATTATATTTAATTCTATCTTTAACATATATAGGTTCAAGATATCTAATAATAGGTTAAAACGTATAAAAATATGTATAAAGCTACTAGAAATAACCAAGAGTATAAAGCACCTTTAAAAAGTTTTTGATGTTTTTTAGTTTTATCCACATCATAATGCTCACTACTAGGTATATAATACATTCCAATCAATGAAATCCCCATAACAACTGAAGACCAAAAAAATAATACAAATATCGAAACTACTTCATGAAGTAAACCTAATCCAATCCATATAGCCATACCTAACATTGCGACAATTCTAGCTAAAGTGAGCTTCCCTTCATGAGTAATTAATTTATATATAAAAAATATTATTCCTGATATTATAATTAAATCCTGAAGCGTCATTTGTCTATATCCTTTTTCAAATCATATTTAATTCTATCATCTATATTCCTTACTAAGCTTCTTTTGAGAGTCAACGGGATATTGCTTTATTTCCCCGCCAAAGGATCTGCTTTTCCTAAAGGATTAAAAAATGTACAAAGATTTTTCATCATATAACTCATTAGCAAAAATATCGCTTATTGTATGCCCCTCTAAACAGGGAATTGTTAAAAAAACATCTAAATCCGACTCTTTAATGACGTATTCATTATTAATCCATATATGTTTATGTAGCAGTGGATGTTTTTCACCATGAGAAAAATCATTATCTACTATTATATTAACACTATTAGTTATAGGTTGAGATATAAAATTTATACCAGATATAGACATATGCTTATATAAATTGCATAAAATTTAAGTTTATAATAAAATTTTCATATATATTTGGTAACGTTAATACATTCAGAGAAATATAACGCCTTATGGAGGTCCCTTATGAAATTAAAACAGCTTATTTTATCTAGTATCGCTGTAGGTGCACTAGCTTTCACATTTGGCGTTGCACAGCCTGCACAAGCAGCTATCGGCATGGAGAATCCAGGTCCAGCTATGAATCTTGAAAAGCCAGCATCTGTTACAACTGCCCATCATATCAATGTAGATGGTAAGGTTGTAGAGCCTATTAATGGTCAGCAAAATGTAATCTATGTAGATGGTCAACCGCTCGTAGCATTACGCCAAGTGTCTGAAGCATTGGGCTATAAAGTAGCTTGGGATGAACCTACTAAGACAGCATTAGTAGACATGAACATCGCTACACTAGCAATCCAACCAGACTCTGCTGAAGTAGTACGCCATGGCAAATTAAAGATTATCAACCTTGATACATCCGAAACCTTCTTGCCTGCAGCTCGCAAAGTAGACGGCACAATCTTTGTAAAACCTCAAGTGTTCAAATTATTATTGAACGACGTGAAAATTACAAAGGATGAAATCTTCATCGCCCCTCAACGGGCACAATTGGCATCCACTACAAACACAGAGGTATCTCATAAGAATGAACTCAATACATTCTTACCACCAGCTCAAGAGGATGTGAAGAAAAAAGAAGATCCAAAAGCAACAGAAAAACCACTTATCAAAATCAAAAAATCCTTAGCCAAAGATACTGTCACAACAGATGAACAAACAACATCTACAGATGTATCTGAATACCAACGTGCTAACGGATTAGATCGATAAGCGAACTTAATAGATTTTTCCACAAACCTATTAAAGCTGTAACGTAATCTAGGCAAAGAAAAAGGTCCCTCAAGGGGACCTTTTTTATTTGTATATAACTTATATAGTTATTCGAAATTAGTTACACTATATTTGATGACTATATTATTTACCAAAACCATAACGGTTAAGAGCTGTGTTACCATTGCCAAATATAGCCATAATTTTAGCCATGAAATAATCAGCCACTGCTACAGAGTATGCCGCAATATCATTGAAATCAGAGTATTTAGGTGCAGTATTATTCGCATTAGTGCTAACAGTTGTAGTACTAGCTTTAGGAGCAGTCAATTTATTTGTAGCAGGTGCAGGATCTGTAACTGTTACAGTAGAGCCCATGGCTGGATTAACATAACCTGTTGGAGTGGATACTGGTGGGCGTTGGGAATCAGTATATTTATAACCATAAGAAGCGTCTGCGTGTTGTGGTGCCAATGTAGCTACACCAAATGCAAGTACAGATGCAGCCAAAACGATAGAGAATTGTTTTGATACTTTCATAAAAACCTCCAAAAACACAAAAGTATTTATCAAAATCATGATAACGGAAGTTTATTATAAACCAGCCAACTAAACGCACAATGAAAGAGAGTTAACATCATTTATATTTCATTTATCAATTAATTTTGACGCTTTCAACGCTATCTTTTACAGAATCCATTTGTCGTTTCAAAGCTTTAATAGATCCTTTTACATCGTCAGGAATCTTGACGTCTTTAAGACCTTTTGCCGATTCCGAGGCACGTTTACTATTTTCACTAGCTTGCTTCATACCCTCTTTAATTCTGTCCATATTCTCATCTAGCTCATCAAATGATTCTTCATCATAGATGATAAAATTACTGCCCCCGTGGGACGTAATATTTAGTGGCCCCATGGTAAGCTGACCATTATCGATGCGAAGCGCATCTGTGGAAATGGTCGTAATATTCGTATTCACCTTCACATCACTAAAGGACAAATGCCGCCCTTTATTGTGAAAATTCCCAGTAATATTTTTAATAGGAATAAGCATATAGTGGCCTTCTCCAGACCAGAAATTCCCCCATACCTCCATGTCACGAGGCTGGCCCTCGCTTCTAAAGTTCAAATTAGCCGACACAGGTACAACAAATTCAGGTGTTTTGAGAGCCTCACTACTATCTAAATCCTTTGCTATCCCTGTAATCGTATAAGCCCGAGTATCTAAGTTATATATGCCCTTTGCCTCTAGCTTTCCGCCGTATACATTGGCATTTACATTTTCAAAGTTCAAAATGCCGTCTTGGTACGTTACATCGCCTACGACATTTTCAAAGGTAAGCGCAGGAATTCGTAAAACAGGCATCGTTACACGCCCTTTAGCCAATGGACGATTAAAATCACCTGTTACCTTTGTCAGCAAGGTCATTGCATCGTGGATATTATCGCCAAAACCGAGTGATGATGGGTCCACACCCTTTACATCAAACTGCAAGTCTAACTGAGGCATGCGATGCTTTAATACATCCTTTAGATCAACACGACCTTTCAGTGTAAGACCATCACCAATGGCTGTGCCACCGAACTTACCCGTTTCCATATCAATACGAATAGCACGGTTACTATCAAGATGTATTTTAGAATTCACGTTCCTCATTACATAGTGACGATTTTTCTGAAAGATTTCCAGCTGGTTATTTCTCAATGTAATCGTAAGATTTAAATGTTGACCGTCCCAATTAAAGTTACGAACCTTCTTGCCCAGTTCCTCCTGCCGCTCTTGAGTCGTCTTTTTAGGAGGTTTAGGTCGCGGCTCTACCTCATTGAGTGGCTTGTTTACATCAGGTGAAGCAGGCACAAAGTCAAGGCGGTTGTTATCGTCTAAATCGACTACAATGGTCGCATCATTTAGCTCGATTCCGTTTATAGCAGAAGCCTTAAAATTCCGTGTTATTACGTCCCACATATTAACGCGAATCTTTCCATCTGGAACTGTGAGCAACTCTCGGCCTTCTGGATCCTTCCATACCAAGTCAGTAAAGGATAATGTCCCCCACGGTGTTGCAGTTAAACTCTCTACCGTTACAGTCCCTCTCATCATCGTTTGACGAGCCATTACCTCGTTAAAAATAACGCCCATCCCACGGCTCGCTATCGTAGCGAGCACAAAGACTATAATCGCCCCAATGGCAAGAAAAGCAGCAATACCTTTTAAGCCTTTCTTATACAATTGTTTATATTTTGTCCAATAAGAATGCACGTAATGTTTCATAGAACTATTATATCATGTTGAGGATGTAAGTTTTACCTAGCACCTGTTAATAATAGTGCTATAAAGCATTACAAAAAAGAAAACACGAGACGATTACCTCGTGTTTTTATTAATATATTTGTTTTAATATTATTAGAAATCATATTCTGGCAAAGGAGAAATCACGCTGGTAGAGTCTAATGTTTCACCATTCATTTTCACATCAATAAGCAAGTTAATTATATCGTCTCGACTAATATCTTTCTTATGCTGATTAGCAATAATAGTTTGAATAAATAAATTCTTGTCATTTCGTGTAATATAAGATATTTCCATAGCCTTTCGAGAAGGATACTGAACATCCAATAGTATACCTGGTGTATTGTTATGCCATACAGTATAAACATTTACTTTTCCAACTTTTTCATCCTGTTTAGGAAAGACATGATTTACTAATGCCATTGATAAAACCTCATTTCTAGAGATGCCCTTTTTAATGGGGTCAACCAATAACAGATGTGCTAAACCCTCTGTTTCGTACACACGAATAGAGCCACTGTCTTTAACCATATCTTGTTTTAGAACTGTACCATTAATTTTATGATATGTAAAATCACCAAGAGTTTCTACTGTAGTAGGTATAGTAATCATAGGCTTTTCCATAATTGAAGGTATTGTATAATTTGCTAATAAGCCTAAATCACGCTTATAGTTAGCATTTTTATCAGAATTCACAATACCAATATGGTACATATAATTTGGCTTATTTTTAAGTGTAAAATTAATCGTACTAATTGTATTTTTTCCAGCACGACCCTGTGAAGTTGCTACATCCCACGTACCATTTTCAATACCTGGATACGTAAACTTTCCACCATCAATAAAAGCATTACTAGAACCTGGATTGTGTTTTGAGAAAGCAGCCTTCATATCCTCTACGGTAAGTTCATCATAACTTTTACCAGATTCAGCCCAAATGCCTGTATTCTTTACTGGCTCAACCTCAATACCAATCATACCTAGATTAGACATAGCATATTTTGTAAATCCTTCACCTCTATTCGCCACCAAACTCCTATTAGATGTGGTAGGCAAGCTAAACTGAATGGAACGATTTTCTCCAGATAATACATAAATGGAGGAGTTATAATTATGTGCTTTATAATCTAGAGCACCTTTATTTAAGATATTTCTTTTTACTCTATTTTTGTCATCTACAGATAGCTCTGAGGCAAACTTTTTATCTAACGCAGATTCGAGTTGTTTTACTGTCTTCTCTACCTTAGCCTGATCTACGATATTATCAGCATACACCACTGCAGGCATTTTAGGGTTTGCCCCTGGAATCGATACATCTGCACCATGTACAGTAAAAACTGTAGTAGAACCAATAATTGCTGCCATTATAGCCATTCTAATATTCATAATACGCTCCAATACTTTCTCTATTACACACATACAAATAACCATAAATGAATATCACATATATTTATATGTATATTTTACTATTTTATAAAAAAAGCAGCAAATTTATAAACTAAAAGTGCACTCACAAAGGTGAGTGCACTTTATGCGTTATAAAAACAAATATTATGCTTTTACTTGTTTACCGTATTTTACAAGGCTTTCAGCTTCAATTTCTTCTTGAGTGCGATAGTCTTGAGGAATATTGGACAAGCGAATCCAGCTGCGTACAGCTTCTACTAATACGATAAGAATCATGAGGAACATAGCAGCACTGAATGCCACTAGAACCCATTTACCAGCTGGGACATAGCTGTTAAATACGTTTTCAAAGTCGGCAGCGATAGCAACGATAGCCATGAGGATACAAGGAATACCTGTTACCCATGCATAACGTTTGCGGCCAAGTCGCATGATAACTGTAGTACCTACAGCCAATGTCATGGTACCTAGTAATTGGTTAGATACGCCGAATAAAGGCCAGATAATACCGATGTTACCTTGTAGAACTAGGTAGCCCCACAAAATACAAATTAAAGCTGCACAACCATAAACGCCAGGAGCCCAATGTTGGTCGTTGAATTTAGGATGGAAATGACCTAATAATTCTTGAAGTAAGTAACGACCTACACGAGTACCAGCATCGATCAAAGTCATGATGAACAATGCTTCGAACATGATACAGAAGTGATACCAGTACCCCATCAAGTGATCCATGTTAGGCAATCTAGAGAAGATATGAGCCATACCTACTGCAAGGGATACGGCGCCACCAGGACGGTGCATCAAATCTTCGCCAACCATCGCAGACAAAGCTGGCAATTCATGAACTTGAAGGCCTAATGCTTTGAAGGATTCAACAGTGGAGTTGATTGCAAAGTAATCATCTGGATGCAACGCAGTTGCGGCGATCAACGCCATCATAGCGATGAAGCCTTCTGTTAACATTGCACCATAACCGATAGGTAAAATTTCTTTTTCATTAGTAAGCATTTTAGGTGTTGTACCTGTTGCGATAACAGTATGGAAACCAGATAACGCACCACATGCGATAGTAATGAAGATATAAGGGAATACAGACCCTTTCAATACAGGACCGCCACCCCAGATGTAAGGAGTTACAGCTGGCATTTGAATTTCAGGCATTACGATGATAATGCCAAGAGCCAATGCGCCGATTGTACCGATTTTAAGGTATGTGGACAAGTAGTCACGAGGAGCAAGCAATAACCATACTGGCAATGCTGCTGCAAAGAAACCATACACGGCAAGCATGATTTCGATGGTTTGCAAGTCATATGTAAACCAAGAAGCATATTCGCTAGCTGCTACGTTTGGACCGTAGATAATAGCTGCGAAAATCAACGCTACACCGATAATAGTTGCTTCTTGAATTTTACCAGGACGCAACCATTTCAAATAAATACCAATGAAAATAGCGATTGGAATGGTAGCAAATACGGAGAAGAAACCCCATGGGGAGTTATGCAATGCGTTAGCTACTACTACGGCCATACCAGCAAGGGTGATGATCAATAGGAACAATGTAGCAAGCATAGCACCAAAACCAGCAAATTTACTGATTTCTTCACGTGCAATATCCGCAATAGATTTACCATCATAGCGAACGGATGCGAACAAGATAACCATGTCATGTACAGCGCCGGCTAATACAGAACCGATAAGGATCCATAATGCACCAGGCAAATACCCGAACTGGGCTGCGATAACAGGACCTACAAGAGGGCCTGCACCAGCAATCGCTGCAAAGTGATGACCAAATGTTACCCATTTGTTAGTTGGCACGTAATCGTGACCATCATTGTGGACCATAGCTGGCGTTGGACGATTTTCATCCAATGTTAATACTTTCGCCGCTATGAAAGCCCCATAAAAGCGGTACGCTAAAATTAGAATACACGCGGAGGCTATAACTAAGTAAATACCATTCATAACCATATAAACACCTCCAATTGTCTTGTGTGACATGGTGTTATATAAAAAAAACTGATAAATCTTTTGCACATCCATGCCACATTGGCTCTCAAAACTTTTAGTACTTACAATAATATTGTATATCTAAACATAGAAGTGTCAATTATCAATTTCTCATTTTGAATGCACATTATGAGTTAAAGACATAACAAAAAAGCATTCTCCGTTACTTAGAGAATGCTTTTATCGTTTTATTTTGATAGTAATTATCTATTGTCTTACTACGACTCCTGATTTATAAAGGGCCTTTTTAATATCTTTTATAGTTAAAACTTTGTTATGTAACAACACCCCTACAAGAGCTCCAGTCACATTTATCTTTGTAAATAAATCCACAAAATGCTGTATATTTCCAGCACCACCAAAGGCTGTTACAGGTACATCCACAACCTCTGCTAAAGCTTGATATAATTCAATATCAAAGCCAAGCCCCGTGCCATGTCTATCGATACTCGTTACCAATAACTCACCTGCACCATGGCCTACCGCTTCTTTTGCTCATTCTAAAGATACACTGCGACCAACTAGCTCACCTGATGATTGTTCATGATAAAACATAAAAGCTATAAAAGCTGTTATTAGAGTAATCAGAATAATAATCCCAAGAAAAAACTTTCTCATCAATCTAGCCCCAAATTTTTTCTATATCAGCTATGCTATGTGCATCAGAGCCTAGTACAAATGGCACCCCAATGATAGCAGCCATACCTTGAATAAAGCGGCTTGGGTACATTTCACGGCAGTCTGGCTTAAAGAAGCCACTCATATTGTAGTCTAGTTCACGACCTTGTACGCGCATGATATGTAAAATATCGCTTACCACCTGCGCATTGCGGCGATCCAAGTGATGCTCAAAGCCAAAGTGGTGTTGGTATTTCTTGATCAAATCAAAGTGACCAATTCGTTTTGGCGTATATTCGCCAAGGTCAGCACGCACGGCTTGGCGCACGGTGGAGTAATATTTGTAATATAACTCATATTGCTTTTCAATCCACGGACCAAAGCCCTTTTCAAATTCTTCAGGGCTATAGTCTAAGCAATAAAAGGCATTATTCACGCCTTCCATAAAGTGAACAGACAAAATATTGTCATCCGTCAACGGACCATAACGGTCGAGGAACTCTTGAATATCTGTCTCAAAGCCTGGAATGTAATCCACTTCAAAGCCGAGGGAGATATCGATATGCGTGCCATAAGCACGTTGCAATTGACGGCCTAATTCTAGATAGGAATCTACTTGGTTCAATTTCAAAGACGCTGTGTCATAAGCCTTTTGGTCACCGCCGTATTCAACAGCAAAAGCCTTTGGCAATGGCGCATGCTCTGTAAGGCATACCTTTTCAATACGCAACTCAATAGCCTTTTCGATCATCATTGCAGTCCGGTCCCCACTACCATGTGGACACAACTCTGTATGTACATGACCATCTACGAGACGGCTGCGATACTTACTGTATCCAACGAACTGCCGTTCATCTTTCATGTTCATTCAATCACCCTATTCACCCTAACCCGTGGTGAACCCTTATCTATCATCTATACATTTAGTCTGTAATTTAATATCTATGTTTTATTATACCAATAATGCGTATGTTTCGGTATCCTGATATTTACCATGTTTGAAACCAACTTGTGGTGTTAGTCCACAGTAGGTAAATCCAAAACGCTCATGTAGCGCAGTACTTGCCACATTTCCTGCCGTAATAACAGACACCACCGTATGTAATGTTTCCGTTTCTTTGGCATGTTCTAATATATGGGCCATCAATTTAGATGCCACGCCCTTACCTCTATAATCTTGATGAATGTAAATAGATAATTCCACGGTGCTTTTGAAAGCATCCTTTGTTCTATACGGTGAAAGCGATGCATAGCCTACAACTACATCATCTATAAGGCCTGCAAAAATGCAGTGTTCCTGCGTTTGATGCGCCTCATACCACTCCTGCCACTCTGGCAACGTACGCGGCTCAAGATCAAGCGTTGCTACACCGTTCACAACCTCGTAATTATAAATATCTAAACAAGATGGTATATCATCCTTTGTAATTGGTCGTATAGTAAGCACGGTAATATACTCCTAACTTTTCGTCATTCCTATAAATTTATAGCCAGTACCTTGTATATCGCTATTTATGAAATTGAAGTTTTGCTATAATCAAGATGTCACCAACTCCATCCTGGGGAAACAGGTACAGGAAGGAGGTGTACCAATGAGAAAATTCCTCATACTCTTTATTATACCAGTTACGATAAATGTGGTTAGCTACCTCATTTATAAATTGCTCGACTGGTATTTAAACTGGTGATTGAGCGTCGGTTTATCTCCGTGAAAAGATAAATAAAAAGCCCCCTAGGTATTTCGCCATTCCTAGGGGGTCTTTTTACGTGTACCAATTAAGATACCTCATACTCTTTAAGCTAATTATAGTATACCTTATTCTATGAATTTGTCTAGTTCTATCTATTACACAATTACAAATAGTAGTACTGTAATAACAATCAATGCACCAATCACAGCATAGTCCACAGTTTTCAAGCCTACGGATGCAGCAAAGCTATGTGTAGGTCCACCAAAGCCGCGTAGTTCTAGGGACAACGCCATTGTTTCGGAGCGGCCCAAGGATTTTAAGAGCAATGGTTGGATAACGGATGCGTAAGATTTCATGCGTTTAATGAAGTTGCCTTCTAAGGATAAACCACGGCAAGCTTGCGCCTCTTGTACAGCATGACTTTCAGCAATGAAGTCAGGTACAAAACGAAGTGCAGCCGTGAACATAAATGCATATTCGTAAGGAATTTTGCATTGTGTTACGAGCGCAGCTGTAAGGTCTTGCAGTTTTGTAGTTGCCAACAGGCAGATAAACACAAGCGTCATAGCGAGCATACGCAAGCCGGATACGATGGCAGATGTTACATCGCCGCTACCGAGGAATTGGATAACACCAAGGAATACAGCAAAACTAGTCAATGCCGCTACAGCCTTACGTTGTTTAATCAATAAACCAGCTACAAATAACACGACAAGTTCTACAACGACTAAGGCCAATAGAGATGCCCAGTCGCGCAATAGAATGGCCCACACGGATACAGCGAGGGTCATCAAGATTTTTGTTAACGGTACTAAACGTTCCATATGTCCCTCCTATTTTCCGCCCAACTGAGCCACTAACTTAGATTTCAATTCATCCATGGATTTGCAATAACCGAGGGATGGTACCGCTAGTGAAAGTTCCACACTTGGCGGTTTTGTAAGGCCTAGGTCTTGCAATTCGTCCGTAGACTTCTTGAATAATTCCTCTGGACTGCCATCAAAGGCAACGGTTTGGTTACCCATGATGAGTGCACGGCTACATTCGCTAGCCATGATTTCCATATCATGTGTAATAAGAAGGATCGTAATGCCTTCTTGATTAAGTTGACGCAATAGTGCTAACAACTCTTTGGTTTCCTTACCATCTTGACCACTTGTTGGTTCGTCGAGGATGAGGATTTTAGATTGCATTGCTAGTGCAGAAGCGATAGCAACGCGTTGCTTTTCGCCGCGGCGCAATGTTGGAGGATAGGCTTCACGTAAGTGAGCGATACCTGTACGTTCCAACACTTCATCAACGATGCGTTTCACTTCGGATTTACTGCGGCCTAGTGATTCAGGGCCGAAGGCAACCTCTGTAGCTACTGTTGGTCTGAACATTTGGCGATCTGGTTGTTGGAATACATAACCAATAAATTGACCCCGTTTAGATGGCGGCATAGACGTAATATCCGTGCCGTTATAGTACATGCGACCGTCGCTCGCCTTTTCAAGACCTACGAGCAAACGAGTGATAGTCGTTTTACCACAACCATTGCGGCCACCGATGGCAATATATTCGCCCCCTTCGATGGTGAAAGTCACATCACGGAAAATGTCTACAGATGGCACATAGCCAAAGCGGATGTTTTCAACCTTAAGCATGAGCGCCACCGTCCTTTCCTTGTACATCATCAACGCGTTGAATCGGTTTTCTATCTTTTACTACAGTAGTATTGGTTTGGTTATTGTTAGAGTTGCTTTCACCATGCACCTCCGTTTGAATAGCATGAGCCATTTCAATTTGGTGCAAGCCCTTGATAGCAGACTCGATGCTGAGCCAAGGCTCATCGCTGTGGAAGCCCGCTTGTTCAAGTTCCATATACGTAGTGAACACGGATGGCAATGCATCAACGTGAATATTGTGTTCGTACATGTAACGAAGCGTAGTTGGTACATCGTCATCACACGCAATAGAGCCATCCACCATGAGAGCCATGCGGTTTGCATACGGCAATACAGCGTGTAAGTCATGGTCGATAACGACAACGGTAATACCGTGTTTCTTGTTCAAATCACCTACGAGGCGATATAATTCGGCAGTCCCATCTGGGTCGAGGGAGCTTGTTGGTTCATCAAGAACTAGAACAGTTGGGTTCGTAGCCAATACGGAAGCGATGGCCAAACGTTGGCGTTGACCACCGGATAGACTAGTGATTTTGCGATCTTCTAAGCCGATAAGACCTACTTGTGCAAATACCTCTTCAGAACGAGCTTTGATGGTTTCACGGTCATAACCGCGATTTTCCATAGCAAAGGCCACTTCTTCACGAACTGTCATCGTTACGAGTTGAGTGTCGTAATCAGCGAGAACTACACCGATGTGATTAGCCAATTCAGGAATTTCCATTTGCGTAGTCGCTTTGCCATCTACGAAAACCATGCCTTCAAGACGGCCGCCGTAGAATTTAGGCACAGCCCCTACCATAGCCATACAAAGGGTACTTTTACCACAACCGGCAGGACCAGTCACAACGAGGAAGTCACCATCATATACATCAAGATTGATGTTTTCAAGAGATGGTGTAGTCGCCTTAGGATGGTAGTAATTTACGTGTTCAATGGAAATCTTCGCTTGGCGCTCAGGCAAAATCGTCATATGACTATGGTCAGATGTCAATTGATCTGTACTTGGCAACATTCCGCGTTTGGAGAATAGACGTTGTGCCGGAATGTACAAGATTGGCGTAATGGCACCGTTCAAAGCGCCTACGATAAGAACCATCGGCCACATACCATACATATATACATTGTCTGGTAGGTCCAATACTTTCCACAAAATAGTAACGAAGATACCGCCAGATACAACAGTCGCTAAGAAGCCAGATAGGATTGGCGTCAAATCAAAACCATCAATTTTACGGAACTTCACGGACAACATAGCGCGCGTCACGAGAGCTGCGGTCAAAGCACCGCCTGGTTCAGACAACAAGTTGCCGTAAGGGAATGCTGACTTAGATGTCAAAACATTGATGAGGGCCGCTACAAGGCCAATCCCCAATGTTTGACTTAAACTAGGACGTGTCAATAAAATAGCTACGCAGTACGTAGCAATTGTCCAGTTCGGTGTTACCCCAGCCACACTAGGGCTCACCAAATGCAATATCGTGCCCAATGCGAGCATCAATGTGCTGACAGTGACCCATCTAAACTGGCCACCCTGCACATGCGTGTACACAAGATCTTGAATCCGTTCCATAATAGCCTCTTTTCTAAAAATGAATATATAATCTATATTGTATCACTCTTCGAGGATTTATGAAAGACGGGACTTTATTAAAGGACTTTAAGTAAAGCCCATAAAAAAGCACCATCGATTAACGATAGTGCTTATAAGAACTAATGTACTTCATCTAATAATATTCTAAGATAATCACGTCTACTGTTTAATATTCTATCAATATAGATAGTCCGATCTAAGTAACGGTAAAAACTTAAATAATTATGACAAAGTAAATATCTGTATTCAATTTTACTCCCTAGATTAATCAATAATCGCTGTCCCATTTCTGGAAATATACACAACGATTCATTTGTAGTCACTATATCCGAAATGGTTTTCTTAGCTAACTCAATATCACCTGATTCTTCTTCTATAAAAGATTTTATTTCTAGCAAATCTTCTCGTGCTTTTGGTGCATAGCTAATTTGATTATTCATAATTAAATCCCCAATTCACTCTTTAGTTGCTCTGATGAAATCCATCCTTGTTCTTCACCAGACTTACGACCGCTCTCTAAAGCGCCCATAAGTTTTATTGTAGCCATTACACGTTCATAATCTTGGATATCCATAATGGCATATCGGCCTCTACCATTTTTAGTTAAGAATACTGGACTATCTATAGTAACATCTCGTAAAACTTCAGAATAGTTACGTAAATCTGAAATAGGTTTTATATTCGGCATCCAATCACCTCCACAATACTTTAGTGATATAACACTCATCTTTTAAATACCTTATCACTATTGTAGTTAAATTATCAGGTAAATTCAACATCAAATTTTACAGCACCACTCAAAATCACTATCAAGATATATGATACTTTTTTATTCTCACTTTCCCGTCATATTTATATGAGTATTGTGAAAGTTTAGAGCATAACAAAAAATAGCAGGAGAATAATCCTGCTATTTTTATAGTATACTGTAAAGCAAATTTACGATTTATACCCATCAAGCTTATTATAAATAACAAACTCTCTAAGTATATTTTTAATTTTAATTATACATTTCCAATGGGGTTGCTCAACAATTCCTAAATTTTGTTTAGCTCGCTCAATATCTACAGTAGAAATCAAGTCATTAAAGCGTCCATATTCATCAATATTAGTTTCATTAACATGAGCATTTAACAAAGCCCTCAGCTTAGCTTCGTCTACCCCCAACAAGTAAATACAATACTGTATCTTTGCATTCCAGTCGACATTCATATATTCATTAATATAATCAGTCAAAGTCTTATTTTCATCAATAACTAATCGCTTATGTTCTATATCAACCAAAATTTGTCTGGCAGCACGTTGTTCATCTTGCGATAATTGCGCAAAACTTTTATGAAGCATCATTCTTAATTGATCAATTAATGTCTTATCAAAGTCATCAATATTATATGCTCTGATATACTTCTCAAAATTTTTATTCATATAATCAGCATCAATCCGAATAGACTCTTGCTTATGAGCTTTGGCAGTTATATCAAAAGGAATCACTGGATTAGCTTTACCATCAGGTGTACTAGAGCTATATAATTCACCATATCGAACTGCTAATGTGTTATACGTTTCCTCATCTAAATTTAGTCCTAGTTTCTCATCAATATTCTTTTGCCACGTAAACATCTGCAGACGAATGGCTTCCATTAAGATACGCAATTGATAGAATAAGCGACCAAATTTATGTCGACTCGCTATATTATCCGGTAATTTTGAATAGTATTCTATACCTTCTGATATAAACAAATCTGAAATATCCTCTACTATAACATTCATTTTGCGAATATTCTGATCTTTTTTATCTGCATATAACCCTTCAGGTACCGATCCAGAATATAACCTAAAAGCATCTTGAATGTTACGAGACATAGTATGTATCTTACGATAATATCTAATGCTACCAAATGGTTTCTCTGGACCATATAAACGGTTTGTTCTAGAGAAAGCTTGTACTATCTCTTCATAAGCCATAATTTTATCAACATATAGCGTATTTACATATTTTGAATCAAAACCTGTCAGTAATTGTTTAACGACAATTACAACATCAATGTATTTATCTGTATCAATTTCTACATCATTAGAACGATATTGCAGCTTATGCGCAAGTCTAGCACAAACATCACGCTTAAATGAAGTATAACTTGATACAGTAAATTTTTGATTAAAATATGTATTATAGTCCTCTAAGATTTCTTCCAATGCTTCATCTTTGATAACAGCGGTTGTAGGATCCATTTCACCATCTACAGTAGGGTCAAATAAGGCCACTACTTTTAGATTAGGTACACTGCGTCTAAACAATCGATAATAAGAAATCGCTTCAGATATACTATGGGTTGCTAAAATACCATGGAATAATCCTTTATAACTTTGTACCAACCATTTATTGTAAATATCTTCAATTACAGCTCTACGATGGTCATCATTATCATAATGCCCATTTTCTATATAATCCTCAATACCTCTTGTATATCCACGTTCATAATCTCGAACCATAGGTACATTATTTATAAAATGGTAATAGGCTTCTCTTTTTTCGGGAGATTCCATAACATCACTAACGGTATTAGCACCAACCTCACGTAATGCAACAGCATTACGTAAATCTTCATCACTATATGTCGGTACAGATGTAATATCAAAACCTAAAACATTTTTATCTCGAATACCATCAGAAATACAATAGCGATGTAATTCATCACCAAATAAATCGGCAGTGGCTAATGTTTTCTTTGCATTATCTTTAAAAATTGGCGTACCTGTAAAACCAAATAATAAAGCATGAGGGAAGGTTTCCTTAATTGCTCTCAACATATCGCCAAAAGTATTGCGATGACATTCATCAAAAATAAAGACCAATCGCTTTCCCTTAACACGGTTCAACATATCGTCGCGTGTATCATCTTTAGATAATTGATTCATCTTTTGAATAGAGGAAACAATAATCATATCCTTTGGTTCAATGCTATCTAGTTTTTTCAGTAATACAGTACCACTTTCTGTACCTTCTACGGATGTGGCAGAGTCGGCAAACCCTTGATATGCCTGCAAAGACTGTGTTCCTAATTCAACACGGTCCACAAGAAATACGATTTTATCAGCATCGCCTACACTCGCAATAATCTGCGCCGTTTTAAACGATGTCATAGTTTTACCAGATCCTGTTGTATGCCAAATATACCCACCTAGAGGACTGGTATATCCCCAATCAGCTTTACTAACTATATCGGCAATACGACTTGCTGCATAATACTGATAGCTACGCATCACTTTGAGGACACCGTCAGAGCTATCTGGAATTGTATAAAACCCTAACAATTCATGCGCTAAAGGAATTGCTAACAACGTTCCGGCAATTTGAGCCCAATCCCCTATAATTTCATTGTTTACATCGGCCCAATGAAATTGAAATTCTGACTTTAAAGGTTCTCCATTTCCAGGATTAGCAAAATATACCGTTTCTTCTGGTGTCATAGCCACAAAAATTTGTATTAAAGCAAATAATCCAGAGAACAAGCCACGACGATTATATAAATCGATTTGATTAATTGCAAAATCAACCGGAACGCCTGAACGTTTCAATTCAATATGAATAACAGGCATTCCATTAATTAGCAACATGATATCTCCACGTCTATCTCTAGAAACATCATTAAGTCCTTTAAATTGAGGTTGACGTGCTATTTGATAAACACTTTGGCCAGAAGCGATTTCGTTACGATCAAAAATCTTAAGTGATACATTTTTCCCCAAATGCATCATATCAGCTTGATTATCACGTTTAATAGTAACAACTTTACCATTTATCCAATCATTTATCATGGCAGGGCTTTTCAACATCTTAAGTTGCATTAAGATTTGATTCATCTCGCTATCAGTCAACGGATATTTGTCCAGCTTGTCAGGAGAACAGTTATTTTTATAAATAATATCTGCCCAATTCTTTACAAGCGCCTCTTCTGTTGGATATTCAATACACTCTGTTTCCCATCCATGATTAGATAATTGCTGAATAAGGGCTAATTCAAAATCAGCTTCTTTTGTAAAAATCATAATTCACCTAATCTATTAAATCTACACAAATAACTGTTGAAGTAAAGCTTTCTTTATTGACATAAGACGATCCAACTTACGCTGATGAAGGATAATAATTTCTTCGATACTAAGAATTAATTGTGTTATTTTAGTACGTTCATCAACTGATGGTATCAATACAGATATATCAAGAAAATCTGTTTCATGAATTCTCCATTGCCCATATACAACACCTTGTCTAAATCGAATCATCTTAGCAATAAATTTTGGTAATAATGACATTATTCCAATAAATTGACTATCACCAATAGATACACCTTGAAAAATACTATAAACAGGTGATATAACTGCTTTGCCAGTTTTATTTATTCCTATGGATCCTGTCTCCAAATTATTAGAGCTATATATAAAATCGCCTAATTCAGTTCTTTTATATTTTTTCGATTGATCTAACACCAAAAAACTTCTATCATACCTTTCACCTTTTGGAACTACACCAAGACCTTGAACAAATGACATTAATGGATATTCCCTTGTTTCTACTTCTTGTTCATTACGTTCAACTAATACATCTGATAACTTGCGCTGTTCCCAATCTTCAGCAAAGCCCTTAAACCGAACTTCTGGAACTGCACATCTATTTTGAGGAAACATTTTTTGTAAAAGTGCACTCTTATTTAACTTCAATTTCTCAATCTTACGCTGATGAAGGGTAATAATCAATTCTAACGAATCAAGTAATTTAGCAATTTTATCTTGCTCATGCTTTTCCGCAATTGGGATAGGAAAATCAACTAATATGCTTTGATTTAAATGCTTGATAGTACCACCAGTTGCATTTGCAGTAACATATTTCATTAGAAAAGGCGCTTTAAGATAGTGATATAAATATTTGTACGACAACAAAGTATCATCTTTA
The DNA here is from genome assembly GCF_013393365.1 of Veillonella nakazawae. Taxonomy (NCBI): domain Bacteria; kingdom Bacillati; phylum Bacillota; class Negativicutes; order Veillonellales; family Veillonellaceae; genus Veillonella; species Veillonella nakazawae. Next base: position 158,052 of record NZ_AP022321.1, on the reverse strand, counting down.
ACGCGTACATTAAAAACGCCAGCATTAAGAGTTGCAGGCTTTGGTAACTCTTCTACTAATGCTACCTTACCTAAAGTACCGTCTTTTGTAATGAGAATACTACCAGTACTTAATTGTATTTTTGTATCCTGATCAAATCTCTTTTTTTCTACATAATGACAAGTACTATATTTAATACGACCATTATCAAAGTCTGTCCCTGTAATTAGTAAATAATCACCACTATCCAAAAATTCACTAGTTCGTAAATTTTGCCAACCAATTCGGGCATTCATAGTGGTTAATTCCGATAACTTACGCTGTTCCCAATCATCAGTAAAGCCTTTAAATCGTAACTTGGGAGTTTTTTTATTGGCATTCATCATTTTGCTCCTAACAATTCTAATAAGGCGGATATCCCCATATCGTCATTAGCTTCTAACTCACGTAATGATGTAATCAACTCTTGCTCTACTACTCTAATGTCATTATCTATAGATTGTAATGAAGTTCCATATTTATTTGCTACATCACGTAAAGACTGAACAAAATCATTAATAATCTTTTTTGAATACGCTTTTAGTTCATTTATTGCTGGTAAAATCCAATGTTGATATAACAATTCATCTATTTGTTTATCAGTAAGATTTTCTATACGATATTTTGTAGCATCTGCTAACTCAGCTACAGCTTCTTTCTGACGTTTTTTTAGTTTTGTTTCTTTAGCATATAAATCTTTAACAGCCTTTAATAATGGATATAATTCGGGTTCATCCTTATAAACCTTAACAGCTGCATTCAATGGTGTCTTCACAAACCCAGTTCTATCATCATTCAAGAATTCCATATCTTGATAATCCATCGGTACAGCTTCAGCAAGTTCAGCGATTCGCTCTTTAATCGCTTCAAGTTCATTCTCTATATGTGTTAGATTTGAAAGTTCATTCTGCAAATATAATTCTTGCACTAATCCAAAAGGAACAATAGCCCCTTTCCACCCGTCTTGAACCTCTACTTGTTTATTATTTTTCTTTTTCATTACCATATTTGGTTCTACAGAAGCAACCAAGGCTTTACCATTATGTCCCATTTTATCGATATCTAATGTAATTTTAGACCAATTATCACTCATAATTTGATAGATATCATAGGTATCGATTAATGGTATATTAGAAAATTGTTCAAATAACTCTTCTGACAATGAGTGCCAAACAGTTTCATCCATTCCATCTTTAAACTCATTAATAACAGCCTTAGCAACATGTTCTATATAATGATCAATCTTTGAAACTAAAGAGTCTGTATATACATTTACAGTAGGATAATCATGCACAATCTTGGCAATATCTCCCTCTACCAATGAATAGTATCCATCTTGGCCTTGTTTGAAGATTTCTTTATCAAGTCCTTCAAATACATTCCAATACGGAGATAATCTTTCTATCTCACCATATGGAATACCGCCATGAACAATACCATATATATCATATATTTCATCATTCTTAGATGTATCTACATAGCGTGGAATATTTAAATTGTAATCATTACTTATAATCTCATCGCGAGATACGACTGTACAATATCCAGGAATCGTATCTCTTTTACAATAAGCATCTACGATACGACGAATATCTGACGCCTGTAACTTATTATTCTTATTGGCTTTCACAAAATATTCTGAAGCATCAATAACAAGTACATCCTGATTCTCTCTCTTCTGACGTAATACCATAATGATTGTAGGGATACTTGTACCAAAGAAAATATTCGCTGGCAACCCAATAATAGCATCAATATGATTATTATCAATAAGAGCTTTACGAATCTGTCCTTCACTATCCCCACGGAACAATACACCATGTGGCAATACGATTGTCATAATACCATTGGGTCGTAAATGATATAAATCATGAAGTAAAAAAGCATAGTCCGCTTTTGTAGCAGGCGCTAGCCCAAATCGACTGTATCTAGGATCATTTTCTTTTCCTTTTGGGTCCCAGTGTTGAGAATATGGAGGATTAGATACGACAGCATCTAGATATAACGGATTATACGTTTGTTGAGGGTCTGCTTCATCAAAATAAGGCCAATCATCTTCTAATGTATCCGCGTTTCTAACCATGATATTAGACGGTTGAATATTGCGCATAATAAGGTTCATTCGCGTCAAATTATACGTCGCTTCTTTTAGCTCTTGAGCATAGTATTTAATACTATTCTTGTCTTTTCTATATTTCTCAATACTTTTACCAATATTTATCAACAGTGACCCTGATCCACTTGTTGGGTCATAAATTGAAATTTCATTTTGACCTTGCAAATGATGTGCTACAACTTCTGACATCAAAACAGAGACTTCATGAGGAGTATAAAATTCACCCGCTTTTTTACCTGCATTGGCAGCAAAATTCGAAATCAAATATTCATATACAAATCCCAACACATCATAATCCTGGGAACCATCCATTGGTATTTCATCAATTAACGAAATTAATTGTTGAATAGCTTTAGATTGGGCCCCAGAGTTATCACCTAACTTAGTTAAACCTAATTGCAATGTGTCAAAAATACCTTTGTATATTCGGTTATATTGATCATTCAATAAACGTTCAAAAGAATTTAACGCATCTTGTACTCTACCTACATCAAGCTGGTTTCCATCCTGAATCCATGTAGAAAACAAATGATTATATGGTATAAAATAGTACAAATCATCTCGAATAGCATCACATAATTCTACATTTGATTCTACTAAAACAGATTTATATTCCGTTTTTGCTATTTGATACTGTGTACTTAATAACTCCTCCTCTTTTTGAGACAAAAACTTGTAAAACATGAATCCTAATATATAATCTTTATACTCATTTGCCTCAATTTTAGAGCGCAATTTATTGGCCGATTCCCAAATTTTATTTGCTAATTGCTGTTTATCCATATGCCACCTCAATTAATTCTATTTATTATTTGTATTATATCATCATAGACAAGTATTGTTTTAAATACGAAAAAGCACCCTGAAAGGGCCTTATATATGGACAAAAAATAAAGCAACACCGAATTAACGATGCTGCCGCTTGAAACCAAAAATGGTTTTTCTATGTAGTTAAATATTACCTTATATGGACCCATGTGTAAATAGCTCTTATAAGCATTCCCCCAAAAGGCAAATTTATATTTTCCATCATAACACATCTTAGATATATTCGCCCCCATTGTAATATAAGAATGACCTAACACCCCAAACGGGACATTAGGCCATTTCTCATTTTCCAATTTTCCAGGAGATGAGCCTAACGCATTCCAGAACGTTAATTGGCTCTTCTTATTTTGTATTATACCACATATATTTTTATTTTACAGCTGAGAAAACTAACTTTTACTATCATAATTAAATTTCTATTCTCACTTTCTCGTCATATAGTTGTGATATAATGCATATAAATACTTATGCCTAGGACATAGGAGGTCTATATGTACAAATATATTACTATTTTAGGGGCCGCTGGCCAAATTGCACAAAAGTTGACTGCTACATTATTAACATATACAGATATGCACCTTACATTATATGGTCGCCAATTGAGTACTCGTTTACATCCAGAAATTTTAGAGCATGAACGAGTTACTGTCATCGAGGGCTCCTTCCAAAATCCTGCAAAATTAGAGCAAGCTGTAACAAATGCAGAGATCGTATTTGTAGGCGCTATGGAGTCTGGCAGTGATATGGCATCCATCGTGAAAGCATTGAGCCGCAAAAATGTACGCCGTGTTATCGGCCTTTCCATGGCTGGTCTCTCTGGTGAATTCCCAGCAGCACTTGAAAAATGGACCTTCGACAACTTACCGATTAGCTATGTACAAGGCGAACGCCAAGCACGCAATGTGTTGCGCGAATCCAATTTAAACTACACAATTTTACGCCTCACATGGCTCTACAATGATCCAGAAAATACAAATTACGAGCTCATCCCTGAAGGCGTTCAATTTAACGATGCCCAAGTTACACGAGAAGCTGTAGTAAAAGCCATCTTCGACATCTTGCATGTAGATGATGAAACTCCATTCCATCGTACAAGCATTGGTATTGGCGAGCCAGGCACACACTACGAGAAACCAAGCTTTCACTAATATATAACTATATGAATTCTTAAATAATAAGGTATATCCAAAATCCAGAGAGTACATTTTTACTCATATAACACAGATTTGGGGTATACCTTTTCTTATACCCATATTTTATAGTTATTTATATAGATAAAGTTCTGTATTTACGCTATACTAATAAATGATTAAGTTATACTAATAGATATGTGAAAGTAAACGCCTATGCGGTTATCGATTACATTTATATACACTTTATTGTATAAATCACCGTAATTTTTGTGTATAAAAATTAACGATATCCATTTTTAGTCCCACTTAGGGCTGAGGGTGATTAAGGAGTTATTATGAATCGCATTGTTGTTATTGGTAGTTGCAACATGGATATTGTAGTGCTCGCCGATAAACGTCCGGCGGCAGGCGAAACAATCATGGGCAACGAATTGCACATCGCTCACGGCGGTAAAGGTGCAAACCAAGCGGTAGCCGCTGCTCGCCTTGGCGCAGAGGTTACTATGGTTGGTTGTATCGGCGAAGATGCATACGGCCAAATAATTATGGATAACCTAAAGGAAAATCATATCAATACAGACTACATCGTTACGGTTCCAGACACTACAACTGGTACAGCTCACATCACATTGGCTGAAGGCGATAACAGCATTATCGTTATTGCAGGCGCTAATGCTAAGGTAGACCAAAGTGTAGTAGATAACGCTTGGTCTGCTATCGAGCAAGCAGATCTTGTAATGGTGCAAAACGAAATTCCTATTCCCACAATCGAATATATCGTTCGTCGTTGTCACGAGGCTAATGTAAAAGTCCTTTTAAATCCAGCTCCAGCGGCGGATCTAAATCCAGAGTGGTTAGAATTGGCAACCTATATTACGCCAAATGAGCATGAGCTATCTGCCCTCTACCCTAATCAATCTACTGAGGAAACATTGTTAGCTAACGAAAATAAAATCATCGTTACCCTTGGTAGCAAGGGCGTAGGTTATGCAGATAATGGCGAAATTCACACTGTATCTGGATTCAAGGTTGAGCCAGTAGATACAACAGGCGCAGGCGATACCTTTAACGGGGCCTTTGCAACAGCTATCGTCAATAGTAAAAGCTTAGCTGACGCGTTGCACTACGGCAATGCAGCTGCGGCCCTCTCCATCCAACGTTTGGGCGCCCAAGGCGGCATGCCTACGAAGGACGAGGTTGCTGTATTCTTGGCAAAGAATTAGCATATTGAATAGACCTTTAAAAGCTCCACTGGCCAGGTCTGCCTTCGCAGGGCCAAAGTCGCTTTGAAAGGTCTATTCAATACAAGCTATACATTCTCATGCAACGAATACATCTGCCCTCTATATAACAAAGGGAGTTAATGAATGAGGCTTTAAAACCTCATTCATTAGAATAGAAAAAGGAGTTATGTATGCAACGACACGGTATTTTAAATAGCCATATCGCTAAGGTTCTTGCAGATCTTGGTCATACAGATACAATTTGTATCTCCGACTGTGGTTTGCCAGTACCTGAAGGGGTTCAAAAGATTGATTTAGCCTTAGATTTTGGTGTACCAAGCTTCGAGCAAGTGGTATCCATCATCGCTAAGCATATGAAATCCGAAGCAGTTCATGTGGCAAAGGAAATTAAGGAAAATAATCCTGAAGCTTATGACTTCTTGGAGTCTACCTTCCCATCCAGTCAATACGAATGGATTAAGACGAGCCATGATGCTTTCAAAGAAGCAACAAAACAATGCAAATGCATTATTAGAACTGGTGAAGCATCTCCGTATGCCAACATTATCTTGCGCGCCGATTGTATTTTCAGCGATCGTCCCTAGAGCAATAGATTAAGAGATACTTTCACCAATCATATAGGAGTAGTTATGGAAATTGTTATGTCAGGCATTGCAAAGGCATTTGGTACGAACCAAGTACTGCGCGATGTAAGTATTACCCTCAAGGAGGGCGAGGTTCACGCCTTGATGGGTGAAAACGGCGCCGGCAAATCCACCCTCATGAATATCCTTACGGGCATTCACAAGGCAGATGCTGGTAAAATCACCATCGACGGCGTAGAGCGGACCTTCCCGAACCCGAGAGAGGCCGAGCTAAACGGTGTAGCTTTCATCCACCAAGAGCTCAACATTTGGCCAAATCTAACATTGTTAGAAAATCTATATTTAATGAGACCGAAGCGCAATAAATTCGGTATGCTCGATAAAAAAGCGATGCTTGAAGAAGCACAAAATACGTGCCGCGAACTAGGCATCGAATTGCCGCTCACAACGGAAGCAGGCCTTTGCTCCGTTGGTCACCAACAGATGACAGAAATCCTCCGTATCTTAATGTTAGATGCAAAGGTTGTCATCATGGACGAACCGACAGCAGCCCTCACAGAGCGTGAAACGGCGACATTGTTCAAAATGATGCGCAAAATGAAAGCCCGCGGCGTGGCTATCGTATATATCTCTCACCGTATGGAAGAGGTATTTAGCGAATGCGATACGATCACGGTTATGCGTGATGGTCACACCATCATTACGAAGCCAACGGCTGAGATTTCTGTAGATGAAGTAGTACGCCACATGGTAGGTCGTTCTATCGATGAGTTCTATCCTGCTCGTACAACTACACCAGGAGAAGTTGTAATGAGTGTTGATAACCTTAAACCAGAAGGTTTTGACAACGAAATCTCCTTCTCCTTGCGCAAAGGCGAAATCCTCGGCGTAGCAGGCCTCATGGGCGCTGGCCGTACAGAAATCATGCGCGCTATCTTTGGTGTAGATAAACACAATGGCGGTACCGTAACAGTTAACGGCTCCGTTCTGAAATGTAAAAAACCTGAAGATGCCATCAAAGCTGGCATTGCTTTCATCACAGAAAATAGAAAGAGCGAAGGCTTGATCCTCGATTTCTCCATCGGTTCCAATATTACATTGCCGAACCTTAGCGAAATTTGTCCATCTCATGTACTGGATAAGGGCAAGCTCAATTCCTTTGCTGACGAATTGTCTAAAAAGCTAGGCGTTAAAACACAATCTATTCACGAACCGGCGTCCTCCCTATCTGGTGGTAACCAACAAAAGGTAGTTATCGCTAAATGGGTTGGTAAAAAGCCATCCATTATCATCATGGACGAACCAACGCGCGGTATCGATATCGGTGCGAAACGTGATATTTATGATTTAATGAACGAATTAACGAACGATGGTGTGTCCATTATCATGGTGTCCTCTGAGTTACCTGAAGTACTAGGCATGAGCGACCGCGTTATGGTCATTCATGAAGGTCGCGTAGCAGGTATCTTGGACCGCTGCGATGCAACACCAGAATCGATTATGACATTAGCCACAGGAGGACAATAATGGACAGCAAAGCTCTACAGTATATAAAAAAATTAGGCCCCCTCATCGGCCTCATCCTATTATTTATCATTATTTCTGTCATGAACGACAGTTTCCTTGAATTCTCTAACTTGCGTAACTTGTTGCGCCAAGTATCTATCAATGCGATCATCGCCTTTGGTATGACGTTCGTCATCTTAACAGGCGGTATCGACTTATCCGTAGGTTCCATCCTTGCCCTCTCCAGTGCAGTAATGGCCAACCTCATCGTAACTGGTACTGACCCTGTATTGGCTATCGTGTTGGCTGCCGGTGCTGGCCTCGTATTGGGCGGTATTAACGGTCTCGTTATTACCTATGGCCGCGTAGCTCCATTTATCGCTACCTTGGCGACCATGACAATCTACCGTGGTGCGACGCTAGTATTCACAGACGGTAACCCAATCTCCGGTCTTACTCAAGATCCTCTATTCCATGGCTTTGGCCAAGGGGATATTGCAGGCCTTCCAGTTCCAGCTATTACAATGTTCCTCGCTTTCATCATCCTCTGGTTTGTATTAAGCCGCACATCCTTAGGTCGTAAAACATATGCCGTAGGTGGTAGTGAAAAGGTAAGTTACATTGCTGGTATCAAGATTGACCGCGTTAAAATCTTTGTGTATGCCTTGACTGGTATGCTCTGTGGTATCGCTGGTGCAATCATCACTTCTCGTCTTAACTCTGCACAACCTACAGCAGGTGCAGGCTACGAACTTGACGCTATCGCGGCGGTAGTTCTTGGCGGTACAAGCCTTGCTGGTGGTCGTGGTCATATCGTTGGCACATTAATTGGTGCCCTAATTATCGGTACCCTCAACAACGGGTTAAATATTCTCGACGTTTCCAGTTTCTATCAACAAGTTGTAAAAGGTATTGTTATTTTACTGGCTGTTCTTGCAGACCGTAAGAAAGCCTAGGAGGTTCCTATGAAAAAACTATTGTTACTGTTGGCGATGGCCGTTATGGTTATTGGTCTTGTAGCAGGCTGTGGTAAAAGCGCTGATAACGGCGGCGACAAAAAATCCGGCACAATCGGCTTCTCTGTTTCCACATTGAACAACCCATTCTTCGTAACTATGAAGGAAGGCGTTGAGGCTCAAGCTAAAGCGCTTGGTCTTAAAGTTAAAATCGTTGATGCTCAAAACGACCCTGCAAAACAAGCAAACGATATTTCTGACTTGCTTGAAAGCGGTGTTTCCGTATTGATTATCAACCCTGTAGACTCTGCAGCTATCTCTACTTCTGTAGAAGCAGCAAATGCTAAAAACATTCCTGTAATCACTGTTGACCGTTCTGCTGATAAAGGCAAAGTAGTAGCTCACATCGCTTCCGATAACGTAAAAGGCGGCGAAATGGCAGCTCAACTAATCGTTGATAAAGTAGGCAAAGCTGCGAAAGTAGCTGAAATCGAAGGTATCCCTGGTGCTTCCGCAACTCGTGAACGGGGCCAAGGTTTCCATAACGTAGCTGACAAAGACTTAACAGTAGTAGCAAAACAAAGCGCTGACTTCGACCGTACAAAAGGTTTGAACGTAGCAACTAACATCTTGCAAGCTAATCCAGACGTACAAGCTATCTTCGCTCATAACGACGAAATGGCATTGGGCGCTATCCAAGCAGCTAAATCCGCAGGCAAAACAATCTTCATCGTAGGCTTCGACGGTACTGCTGACGCAGACAAAGCGGTTAAAGACGGCACATTGGCTGCAACAATTGCTCAACAACCAGACCAAATGGGTAAAATCGCTATCGATACAGCTCAAAAAGTTATCAAAGGCGAAGCTGTAGAAGCTAAAATCCCTGTAGATCTTAAAGTTGTTACAAAATAATTGTATATAGAAACTGGGTACAAAAAAGAGTCGCATCCTTAGATGCGACTCTTTTTATTTTGGTTCTCGTTCTAAAAACTCTTTGAAAAACTCAATAAATTTTGGTAAATACGTTTGATCTAAACTTTCAATAGTCATATGACATTTGTAATTATAAATGGTACAGATGTTAATCTCCATCGTTAGAGCACCCTTTTGATCTAACGAGAATGCAAGCGTATCCCCTTCTCCAGTTAATACATAAGTAAAGGTGGCTGTTCCTTTGCAATTCTCATATAGCTCAACTAATTCTTTGTATCCCCTATGAATACCAGACCAGTCACTAGGGTCAATGTACCCAGCACAGATATTGTAGCCCTGTTTAATATATACGCCAAACACACCAAATTGAGATAATTCTGTATCCATATCAAAAGCAATTATTAAATTAGGTTCATTTACGATTTCATACATCCTATTCACACTCCACAAATAGTAACATTTTCATTTATTATAACATTACATGTATTAACAAAATAGTAACTATAAATAGTTAAAAACCATCATTCAATAGATAAAACTATAAAATAATAACTACATACAAACTACCAATAGTGATTACATATAAAATAATAACTAGAGGTAAAAACAAAAAAGCCCGAGCTATATCTTTTCTAGATATAACTCGAGCTTTATTTAGATTATGTAATTAGAACATGAAGTTTACATCTGTACGCCAGTAATCACCTAATTTGTTGCCGTCCATATCTTTATTGCCAAAGCCATAGTAAGCACCAATCGATACATTTTGGAATGGTACGTAGTTTACATTAGCTACGAAGCCTTTGAACCCATTACGTACATGAGCTACGCCTTTAGTATCTACATAATGTTGGTTGTAGAAGCTATAAGCAGGAGCAAAGGCACTACTAAAGATTGGAGAGTTCCCTTCTTGGTAGTAATATTGACCACGTACGCTATAAGTATGAGCTTTCTTAATGTCATAATTACCATAACCAAGGCTAGCCATCCACGCATGAGAATCAGATACGCCTGGTGCTGTAAGCCATTCGCCGAAGACGTTCCAACGTTTAAAGTTCATATTTGCGTTGAGGCCCCAAATGTTTTTGTATGGAGAATCAATAAAGGATTTAACTTGTTTACCAGTAAGTGCATCCACATCTTGGCCTTGGTACAATTTACCATTATGGAAGCGACCATACATACCACCAAGGGTAACATGTTTATTAAGTTTACCCTTAACTTCAACCATAGCGGCAGTAATAGTATTGTCTTTAGTTTGGTATGTAGGAGCGCCGCCCAACCAGTAACCATAACTAGCGGACACATCAAGCTTGCCATGTTTGTACATGAGGCGAGCACCATCAACGAGATCATCATACATAAGACCTAGAGCTGGTGTATAGAGTTGACGACCTACGCGCAAAGTTGTGTCTTTACCAAAATGATGATCTACATAGGCAAGATTAATTTTGCCTTGTGTTGCATTGCTATTACCAAATTCACTAGAGCCTTGAATACGTACAACAGCATCAGTTTTATCGTTAACCTTAGCATTAAAGATTACACGAGCACGATAATCAAAGGAAGAATGTTTACCATACGCATAGGTATCATTTTTCAATTCGCTGCCACGGTAACGCAATCGATAATTACCAGTTACCTTTACATTCCCTACTTGATTTTCTAATTTTGCTACTCGTACACCTAATGTGTTGAGTTCAGAACCGAATTCATCGGCCAATCGATTAATCATCGCTTGTTGTTCCGCATTGGCTTTATCTTGGTTAGCCATCGCTTTAGCCACCATTTGAGCCATTTCGTAACGCGTAATAGGATTGTTGCCTTTGAAAGTTCCATCAGGGTATCCATTAATAATACCTGCATTTGCTAATTGCTCAACAGATTGGTACGCCCAACTAGAAGCATCTACATCGGAAAATGGATTAGCTGCATACACACTGACAGAACCCAATACCATACAGGAAACTAAACTTGCTACCAACTTTTTATTCATCAAAAAGACCTTCTCTCATATAGATATCACATTTATTCGTGAGGTGTTGTATAGTTAATATCTTGTGCCTTGTAGTTTTCACCATGAGCTAATACGTGAACGATGGTTTCCAATGTGGCACGTACAGTTTCAACAGCCATACTTGGTTGATTTGGTTTATCCACTACTTGAGATGGCAAGTACGGAATGTGCATGAAGCCCGCCTTAATATTGCCTTTTTGTGCTGCATAATGACACACGCCATACATCAAGTGATTGCATACAAAGGTACCCGCTGTATTAGAAACCTTTGCAGGAATGCCATTTTGATGCAATGCGTTAACGATGTTTTTTATGGGCAACGTCGCAAAGTATGCACTAGGACCATCGGATACAACAGGTTCATCTTCAGGTTGGTTGCCTCCATTGTCTGGAATACGGAAGTCATCGCAGTTAATAGCAACACGTTCCACTGTAATATCTGGGCGCCCCCCTGCTTGACCTACACATAGAATAAAGTCTGGTTCGCATTGTTCAGCCGCTGCTTTCACAGTATCAACAGATTTGTAACGTACAGTAGGAACCATTTGAGTCACTACCTTATAATCACCATCGGTATAGCCATCCATTGTTTTTACCGCTTCCCAAGCTGGGTTAATAGGTTCACCGCCAAATGGATCAAAACCGGTAATCAAAATTGTTTTCATCACACTACCTCATAACGATATTCTATGATTTATAACAATAAGTACATGTTGATAAGGACAATTATACACAAAACTACATCATAGTAGATTGTATATAGTATCCAATATCATAAGAATATCGTGCTTTCACGAAAGGTTTAAATAAAGTAATACATTAATAGGATGTTCAATACGAGCATAATTAATGCAATTGGAAGTTGTGCTTTAATAACGCCGTATTGGTCGCGCATTTCAAGGAGCGCTACCGGTACGATGTTAAAGTTTGCCGCCATAGGTGTCATCAATGTACCGCAATAGCCAGCAAGCATTGCGATAGCACCAACAGCAGCTGGGTTTGCACCATGGGCTACAACGAGCATTGGAACACCGATAGCACTTGTAATCATCGCAAAGGCTGCAAAAGCATTACCCATGATCATTGTGAAGATGACCATACCGATGCAGTATGCTACAACTATGAGGAATACATTATCTGCAGGCACCACACTAGCTACAGCACTGGAGATAATTTTACCAACGCCAGCTAAATTAAATAAATAGCCTAGGGCCGCTAATAATTGGGACAAGATAGCAGTCCAACCGATAGCATCGATAAGACGACGACCTTCATGGAAGCCTTGGTTAAATGAACCCTTAGTGATGTAAAGAGCAGCACCCATAGCAATGATTGCGGCAATACCAATGCCTACAAGAGCCCCTAATTTAGTAAAGAAGCCAATGATGAATGTGATGATACCAACAAGTAAAGCCGGTACGAAAATAACATTACCAATACGGACTGCTTCGTCTTTTTTGAATTCAATAGGAGATTCAAAGTAATGACCTTTGCCGAGTTGTTTTACCAAGACGATAGCAGCCATGGCGATAACGAGCCAGCCATTTATTTCCTTTGATAGATAAGAACCAAAGATAAAGGACACGCTGTACAAGAGCCAGAATAAACCTGTACCGATACGATATTTATGTTCTTTATCTAAAAATGATTGAATGGCAAAGATAAATAAGATGATCCCTACGAGAAGGTATACATAATCTAAGGGCTGCATTTTATAGATAAGTTCTAACATATTATTCAGCCTCCTTCTTTAATTCTTCTGGTGTAACAAGGATATTAAATTCATTAGGTACTAATTTACCAGCTTTCATATCCTCTTCGTCACGAGCTACAGAGGCTTGAATTGTTTTATCAAAGATAATAAAGCGAATGAAATTAACGATATAGGCACAAACAGCAGTTGGCAATCCGTATAACACCATATCTGTTAACTCTACAGAATAGCCTAATTGTTCCATAACACCTTTGATAAGCAATAACCCACCAGCAGCAAGGAACAAGTTTTGACCGAAGAAATTGCCTATATTATCTGCAGAAGCAGCTATACCACGCACCTTATCAAGAGTACGTTGAGATACTGGGCGACCTTGCGCTACTGCAGCTTCACTCATAGGTGCGATCAACGGACGTACCATGGCAACCATACCGGACATGTTAATACCAAAAGCTACAGTTACTTGGCGCACAAATAAGTAAATCATAAAGATACGACCAGCCGTAGCAGCGTTGATCTTGCCGATCAAAATTTCTGCCCGTTCACGTAAGCCATGACGTTCCATAAGACCAATAACAGGTAAAATCAAAATAAATAATGACATATAACGATTTTTAACGAAAGCCTCCCCAATGGCACCAACGATATCGTTGATACTGAGACCACCTGCAAGGCCCGTTACAAAACCTGCGGCTACGACAACTAACAAGGCATTAAAGCGCAGCATCAGACCGATGACCATCACTAAAATACCAGATAAGACTAACATAGTCTCACATCCTTTCTACAAACCATCTATAAACTAGTTCTATAGTCCATAGATATAATATATATGTTTACATTATATAATATATATGTTTACTTTATATACCCAAATATGTTTTTTTTGCATAAACAAATAAACCTTATACATTACTCTCATTTGATACAGTTATTATGTCACATTAAGTACACTCTATATCAAAATAGTTATGTATAAGGTTTGATTAGTTACTAGGCAACTACAATAAATCTTTTTTGAAAAGTATAGTAGTATGTTGTTTACCTCTAAAATGAACTTTATCATATGCTTTAAAGCCGAAAGATTCATACATTTTAGGCAACCACGGATGTTCTTTTGCTGTACCTAATGTAACAGCTGGCGTTTTAAATTGATTGATCAATAATTCTTCCGCATAACCAAGGGTTTCCCGAGCATAGCCTTTACCTTTGAACTCAGGCGCCGTTACAAAGTGAGCAATGTGTGGAAATTTATCCGGTGTAGAATATTTAATCCACGGCATACAGAACGTAATAGAACTAACAAGTTGCCCATCAATATACAATCCATATACAGGATAGGTTTCGATCCACTCCTTGGATTCTTCTTCTGTAAAATCGATAGCATCGAATGTAATTGGATAGTCTTTAATCGCTGCATAGCCGTCGATTAATACCTTATGATATTCTGCTGTATCCGCTACTGTTAATTGTCTAAATTCTTTCATGGTCTTCCCTCATATCTATGTTTTTATTCACCGGTTTTGTATATTTATTACTTATGAAGGTTATTATACACCTATATGTATTAAGTTGCAATATACTTACATAAATATTGCATGAAGTTTTGATATCTAATAAGAAAATAGAAGATGATATATTGTAATACTAATATATTACACGGTACTAATACTTCTCTATTATAAAAAGTATCCAATATACATAGTTTGTATAAATATTAATATTTTAGAGTCAACATATTAATATCGGTATAAGCACAAAAAAACAGGATGTATCACTGGGATACATCCTGTTTTTGAGCTTTCACAAGCTCGAGGGGAAGTTATCAATATATTATTGATTAATACGGGAACCGTATACGTCGCGTTGAGTTTTAGGTTCGTTGTTAACGCGAACACGTTCTGTTTTATGACGATCGTTGTCAGTACCAGAAATACGGTCAACACGGAAGTGGTTAAGACGAATGTTTTGTAATTCAGGACCAAATTCGTTCATAGCACGTTTCATGTTGTCATCGATAGGAGCACCATTTTGAAGTGCACGGTACAACATAGTAGCGAATTCGTAACGAGTCATCTTAACGTCGCCTTTGAATGTGCCATCAGGGTAGCCAACAAGGATACCATTACCAGCCAATTGGCTAATGTATTGGTAAGCCCAGTGGTTACGAGGAACGTCTGGGAATTCAGCAGTTTTGCTAGGATCAATTGCATGTGGAGTCAAGATTTGTAACAAGTTGTTATATTTGTTTTCCATGTCTTGAAGACGTGCATTCAATTCAGCAATTTCACGGCCCATAGCTACACGAGAGCGGGACTCAGGAGAACGTTTACCAAGACGAAGAGATACACCAGCGTTCAATTGAGTTTCGCCAGTACCTACAGTACCACCAACGGAGAACATTGTGTCTTCGTTAGGACGGTAGAAAGCGCCCAATGCAGCGGAGTTAGCATTGTGGTAGTGACCATAACCAGCAGCGATTGTCCATTTGTCATCTGGGTTGAAGTCCAATGGATGTAAAGCAGCCAATGCAGCAGAACCTGCACCTACTTTATTAACGCGTTTTTCAACATTACCAACACGGTTGTTCAAGTTAGTAATATTGTTGTTGATTGCGCCTGGTGTAGAATTGTTAATTTGAGTTTGTAAATCGTTTGCTACGGAGTATAATTGGCTACCGTTTACAGCATCTGTAGAATCAGCGGAAATTTTACCAGCTGCTACGTTGTGGATTTGGCGTTCTTGGCCAGCTTTACCAACGGATACAGAGCCTACAGGGCTAGTGCCTGCGAAGCCACCATATGTATGACCAGCTACAGTTGCGTTAGTTACATTTGTTGCAGAACGAGTAGTGGAATTAGCACCTAATGCAATGGAGTTTGCAGTGGACGCATTAGCTTTGTTACCGATTGCAATGCTGTAATCAGCAGTTGCAGCTGCATCAGAACCAAATACGTTAGTACGTACGCCTGTTGCTTGAGCACCAGCACCGAATGCTTGTGCATGATCACCAGTAGCTGTTGCAGAGGAACCAATAGCATTAGCATGGTTGCCATTAGCTGTAGCATCAGCACCGATAGCATTAGCTTTGTAACCAGTGGATTTTGCTTGGTGACCAAGAGCTAAAGAACGTACATCGGAAGCAGTTGCACGAGTACCAATTGCAATGCCCCAAGTTTTGTCAGCTTGAGCTTCGTGACCGATAGCAATAGATTCGCTCATATTTGCTTTTGCTTCATTACCTACTGCCAATGCGGAGCTACCTTTTGCAGTATTTTTAGAACCGATAGCTACGGAGTTGCTATTCCAAGAACCGTTTAATAATGTAGCAGAATCTGGCTCATTATCGAAAGTACGATCACGGAAGTTTGTAGTTGTACCTTCTACAGTATTGTTATAACCATAACCGATAGCATTTGTACCACTGATCACGTTGCTATCACCGAAAGCTTGTGCGAACGCACCTGTTACAGTGTTACCATCACCGAAAGCATTAGCTTGGTTACCATTAATGGAGTTTTGGTTACCGTATGCACTGCTAGAACCATTAGCGCTTGTAATTGTATTACCTTGACCTACAGCGATGCTAGTAGCTGTACCATTTGCAACAGTACCATAAGAAATACTATTATGTGTAGTATCTGGGGTTTGACCAGCTTGATCACCTACGGCTGCAAAAATAAAACCATCTGCTGTAGATACAGGTGTTGCTGCACTTACAGGAGCAACAGTAGCACCTACAGCTGCAGCAGCAGCCAATACAGCAAACGCTAATTTTTTGGAATGTTTGTTTTCTCTCATCTTACACCCTCACTAAATTAAAATTCTTAACCAAACACAATACAATTTTTCAACCTCTCTAAGTTCCGCCTCTCTCCTCGGGCTGATAAAATATACTTCTCACTTCTCACATAAGAAATATATTTGATTCAATTTAAGAAAAATTTATATTGTTGATTACCCGCATAGCATATCAAAGTTTTACGATATAAACAAGCCTTTTTCCCATATAAAGTTCATTAATAACTCTTCATAATTCCAAAAAATAGCATGATTACTGGCATTCTTTGTTGTATCAATATGCTCATCATTTTTAATGATGAGTAAGAAAAATCACACCTTTTTAAGGATTCTACAGAATATATTTTGTATAACTTATAAATAATCGTCGCTTTAATAAGTTTTATAAATATTTCAAATAGCCTATCAGTCCTTATTCACATTAACTTCATGAATACTTTCTGAACTTCCAATGAGAGGATAATTAATCATTTTTCTGGATTTTATAATAATTTTATTTTTATTCTTAATAGTATTCTATATCTACGTAAATAAGTTAATAAGTATACACATATCACCCAAAATATTCGCATAAGTTTACAAAACAAGGCTTAATCTATATATACATCATCCATATTCTTTCCATAGCTATCATAAATACCAAAAAGCTCCTACGTTATATGAACGTTGATATGTACCCATTTTCCTGGACACATATTATTTACTAGCCTAAACACATGGATGCTTCCCTGTATTTTACAGGGGGCATCCATTTTGTTTTTTTCTGGATCCTTCTGTTGTTGTAATAGTTAATGTATTCTTCTATCGCTACTGCAAAAGCATTAAATGATGAATATTCTGTTTCAAAACCATAATATATTTCTGTTTTCAATCTACCAAAAAAGGTTTCCATCACAGAGTTATCATAACAATTTCCTTTTCGAGACATAGATTGAATAATACCGTGTTCTTTGAGTGTTCTCCTAAAGTACTTATGTTGGTATTGCCATCCTTGATCAGAATGGAGGATTAATCCTGAAAGATTCGTAAACTTCTTGAATGCCTTCTCTAACATACGAGAAATTTGTTCTAAGTTGGGCCTTAATGCTAAGTCATAAGCAATAATCTCATTCGTATTCATATCTAAAATAGGCGACAAATAGCATTTTCCCCACGAGAAATTAAATTGAGACACATCTGTAGTCCATTTTTGTAATGGTGCAGTTGTACTAAAATCTCTATTGACGATATTTTCTGCTACTTTACCGACTTTCCCTTTGTAAGAGTGATACTTTTCCTTCGGTCGCTTTCCTGCGAGTCCCATGCTATGCATAAGTCTTTGCACTCGTTTATGATTAACTACAAAACCTCGATTAAGAAGTTCTTGGTATACACGGCGTACACCATACCGACCTTTATGTTCTGTAAAAATCTTTTGAATTTCATCTTTTAGCTCTGTATTCCTTTTATCTACAAGATCTACTTTAGTAAGTTCAAAATAATAGGTAGATTTGGACATTGGCATAGCTTTCAAAAGATACTTTAGTTGATAGCCTTGTTGGCGGAGCATTTTGATGATCGCTGCTTTTTCGCCTTGAGTCGCGCAGCCTCTTTTTCTTCTCTCAAGGCAATCTCTTTTTTTATGACTTCATTTTCAGCTTTAATATAAGCATTTTCAGCTCGTAAGCGAATGAGTTCCTCATATTCACTCTCTTTGAGTTCTCGAGGTGAGATAGTCTTAGGTACTTTCATTTTGCAATCCTTTGGTGGTCGTCCTTTAGGTTTATTAATAAGACCATTGTATCCCAAAGTTTTGTATTTATGAACCCATTGATACAGTTGTCCAGAATTAATACCCGCTATAATAGCTACTGATCTTAAACCTTGACCTGAAAGAACTTGGCATACTAACTCAAATTTTTCTTTTGGAGACCAATACTTATTAGTCCCTCGACATTTATTAATGTCTGAACCATGAAGTCGTTCTAATTTAACCCAATCTCTTATTAGTTTATGAAATGTATCTGTCCTCACACCGTTAGGCGTCTTGGGCCATTCACCTTGATAGAATAATTCAATTGCTTTTCTTTTAAATTCATAACTATATCTCATGAAAATACCCCCTTTACTGGTTGTCCAGTAAAGGGGGTACATATCACGTTAGGAGCTTTTTATATATTAAGCCAACAAGGCTTTTACAAGTTCTTCTGCTTTGCCAAAATCATCTGCATCTGGGTTCCAGTTACATTTAATTTCAGGTTCCACCACGGAGAAACCATATTTAGTTAATTCTTCACGAAGTACCTTCGTAGATTCACCAGACCAACCGTAGGTACCAAATACGGCAGCCTTTTTATTTTTGAACTTCAATTCACGCAAAAAGTCGAGCCAACCAGCTACAGAAGAGATAACACTATTCCCTACTGTCGGAGAACCAACAGCAATCGCTTTTGATTTGAATACTTCTGTCATGATGTCGTTTTTATTTGTTTTACTGATGTTAAAGATCTTAACCCGTGTATCAGGAGATTGTTTAGCAATCTCATCAGCAATTTTATGGGCTAATTTCTTTGTACCATCCCACATAGTGTCATATACGACTGTAATTTGGTCTTCTTGGTATGCTTGAGACCACTCATAATATTTCTCTACGATTTGTAATGGATTTTCACGCCAAATTGCACCATGGCTAGTAGCGATAATATCGATTGGCAAGTTGAGCTTTTGAATTTCTTCAACCTTAGCTTTTACCAATGGAGAGAATGGATTCAAAATATTAGCGTAATATTTCATCGCCTCTGCCCATAGACGACATTGATCAGCCTTATCGGCCCACAATTCTTCAACCGCGAAATGTTGTCCGAACGCATCATTAGAGAACAAAATATTGTCGCCAGTCATGTACGTTGCCATGGAATCTGGCCAGTGGAGCATGCGCATTTCTACGAATACCAAGGATTTACCATTGCCGATATCTACGGAATCCCCTGTTTTCACAGTTTTAAAATTCCATTCTGGATGATGATATTGACCAACCAAGGATTTAACAGCATTTTCTGTACAGTAAATCGGAGTATTAGGGATTTTTTCCATCAATGCAGGCAAGGACCCACTGTGATCGACTTCGCCGTGGTTACATACGATGAAATCAATCTTATTTAAATCAATTTCAGATTCCAAATTGTCTATAAACTCTGAGGAATGAGGTTTCCATACGGTATCGATGAGGACGGTTTTTTCTTCTTCAATCAAGTATGCGTTTTGGCTAGAACCGTTATTAATACTGTAATCTGAACCGTGGAACTCTTGTAATTCCCAGTCAATTTTACCAACCCAAGATACGTTATTTTTTATATGCTTTCTCATAATAACCTCCATAATTCTTGTGAAAGTCTTTCACAATCAATAATATGTATGGCCTATGTGGTATTTGTGTATATGTATCTATCTATATACCTATGCATATATCACAACTCGGTCATTAACTATGGTTTTATTATACCCATATCGCATTGATAAGTCTGTATCTGTAGGTACAGATTTGATAATTATTCTAAAAAACCACTCATAGATAATCAAATTCTATACATTAGCGTACAATAGATTTCCTATGAGTGGTTACGAGCATATGCAGTTTTAATAGCGGGTTGTTTATTATCTACCTTAAATAAGCTAGGATAACGTCCGATTATTTATTCTCAGGCTTAGATAATCCTGGAATTGCTTTATAGATATATAATGCAATATATCCGTCAACCATGCTATGAATGATAGTACCGCCACCAACAAGAACGAATACAACGTAGATAAGATCGATATTCGGCATCGTAGTTGTCGTATAGAATAATAGGCACGCAAGCACTTCACCAATAGCGTGAACAATAGCACAAGCAAGGTTGAAAGTAACAAAGGATAGAGCACCAGTCAATACGCCTGGATGATTTTTAATATAATAGGCCCCCATCAAGGCAAAGATGATATGAGATGCAGCGCGCATAACGATAACGATAGGGAAGCCAGCTACAAAGAAACCTAGCGTAGAGCCTATAACAACACAAGCAGCCATCTTACGAGACAAGAACATAGCCAGGAATATAGGTACATGACTAGCCAATGTATACGAAGCCGGTGGAATGACAACTTTCAAAGGCATCATAATAGGAATCATGATAGCTAATGCCATCAATAAAGCAGTAATAGTTAAATTTCGATACATGGAAGAATTCATAAAGGCCTCCTTGGAAATGTTTTGCCCACTGATTACATCTACAATATTCTAATGCATAAATTTTTAATATATTAAATACGGACTATAAATATCTTTAATTTCCTACACTGCCCCACAAGTTTAGGATTACCACACCCACTACAATAAGAGCAATACCTAATATAGTGTAAATATTATAGCCCTCACTAAAGATAAAAACAGAAATGAGAGCCGTCACCACTAGACCTACGCCAGACCAGGTAGCATAGGTAACACTGAGTGGAATATATTTCAGTACATGCGTCAATGTATAGAAAGATCCTACATAGCCACATACGCAGGCAATAGTCTGTAACGGCCGCGTAAAGCCATCAGAGGATTTCAACATGGTCGTAGCAAATAGCTCAAGCCCTATAGATAAGGCAAGTAAAAAATAAGATAACATAACTCCTCCCACAAAAAAGAGAGGGACTAGCCCTCTCTTATATAATAACCTATATATAATGTTTCTGCATTATAAAGTATATGATAAGATTTTCAAATGATTTAGCTCACTTGATGAGCTTTCAAAACCTTGTTCCCTACGATTATAGACGTTCGATAACAGCTTGCGCCATTTCTGTGGTACCTACGCGTTTCAAGCCTTCGCGGTAGATATCGCCTGTGCGGTAACCATCAACGAGCACTTGTTCAACAGCTTTTTCAATAGCGTCAGCCACTTGAGGCAAATCAAGGGAGTGACGGCACATCATAGCTGCGGACAAGATTGTACCCAATGGGTTCGCCAAGTTTTGGCCCATAATGTCTGGTGCAGAACCGTGGATTGGTTCGTACAACGCCGTGCCAGTACCCATGGATGCAGATGGTAAAAGCCCGATGGAACCAGAGATTACAGCGCCTTCGTCAGACAAGATATCGCCGAACAAGTTTGTTGTGACGATAACGTCGAATTGTGCAGGATTTACAACGAGTTGCATCGCTGTGTTATCTACGTAGAAGTAATCTGTTGCGATGTCTGGATTTGCTGCCGCTTTCTCTTGAGCGATTTTACGCCACAAACGAGAAGAAGCCAATACATTTGCTTTATCTACAGATACAACCTTTTTGTTGCGTTTGCGAGCTGTTTCCATAGCAATGTCCATGATGCGCTCTACTTCGTAACGGCTATATGTTTCTTTATCCCATGCAAACTCATTAGCACCTTCCCCTTGTGCCTCTTCGCGTTCACCGAAATAAATACCGCCAGTCAACTCACGAACGATAACGAAATCTACATCTTGTACGAGTTCCTTTTTAAGAGGAGAATACTCTTGCAAAGATGGATAGATTTTTACAGGACGCAAGTTACAGAACAACCCAAGCTCCTTACGAAGGCCAAGGATTGCTTTCTCAGGACGGATAGCAGGATCTACATTATCCCATTTAGGACCGCCTACAGCGCCAAGCAATACAGCATCAGCTGCTTTACAAGCCTCGATAGTATCCTCAGTCAAAGGCACACCGTATGCATCGATAGACGCACCGCCCGCTTTTTTATCAATCCAATTAACCTTTACACCGGCTTTCTCAAAAGCCACATCACACACAGCCTTCGCTGCAGCAATAATCTCAGTACCGATACCATCACCAGGAATCAATACGATATTCTTTTCGCTCATATTACCTCTCCAATATATGTAATTTCCCTCAGCCACAAATCATTCAACATATTGCTAACTAAAGGGATTTTAATTTTGCTCAAAACCGTAAAAGATAAATACGTAGATCCGAGGTGCATGCGCTAACGCGACTTTAGTAGGTCAAGGCTATGCCGCAGACCGTTAAGCTAGCTGGAGCGGCAGCGCATCACCGAGGATCGGCAACGTAGTATTATTTGCGGTTTTTCGCAAAGTTCACAAGACCTCCAGCTGCCGCAATATCTTGAATGAATTGTGGCAACTCAGTCCCTTGGTATTGTTCGTTTTTAGTCAAGTTGTACACGATACCTTTAGACAAGTCTACGCCGATTGCATCGCCTGCTTCAATGCGATCAACTTGTTCACCGATTTCCACTACTGGTAAACCGATGTTGATAGCATTGCGGAAGAAGATACGTGCAAAGGAGTGTGCTACGATAACAGGCACGCCTTTCGCTTTGATAACGCCTGGTGCGTGTTCACGAGAGGAACCACAACCAAAGTTTTTGCCAGCTACCATGATTTCACCAGCTTTCACATTTGGAGCGAAAGTAGTATCAATGTCCTCCATCGCATGTTCAGCCAATTCGTTCCAGTCTGCAATCGCCAAGTAACGAGCCGGAATGATTACGTCTGTATCTACATCGTCGCCGTAGCGCCAGATTTTTTTGCTTTCAAAATCCATATTAAACCTCCTCAGGGCCTGCAATGCGGCCTAATACAGCACTTGCTGCCGCCACGTAAGGGCTTGCCAAATATACTTCAGAATCAACGTGACCCATACGACCACGGAAGTTACGGTTTGTTGTGGAAACTGTGCGTTCCCCTTCAGCCATGATACCCATGTAACCACCTAGGCAAGGACCACATGTTGGCGTGGACACTGCGCAGTCAGCTTGAATGAAGATGTCCAATAAACCATCTTTCATAGCTTGATCGTATACATCTTGGGAACCAGGGATTACGATACAACGAACGAATGGAGCTACTTTGCGACCTTTGAAGATTTCTGCAGCTGCCACCAAGTCTTCGTAACGGCCATTTGTACAGGAGCCGATGATAACTTGGTCGATTTTAATATCTTTGTCGATCTCGTTGATGTAATGTGTGTTGGATGGCAAATGAGGGAATGCTACCACGGGTTGCAATTTGGACAAGTCAATGGTAATTGTTTGAGCATATACTGCATCAGGGTCTGGATTAATTGGTTCTACAGGACGATTTACGCGGCCTTTAATGTATGCTTCAGTAATTTCATCATATGGGAATACGCCACATTTACCGCCAGCTTCGATAGCCATGTTACAGATTGTAAGGCGGTCAGCCATAGTCATGTGTTGTATGCCTTCACCAGCGAATTCAAGGGCCATGTAACGAGCGCCGTCTACGCCGATTTTACCGATTAAATCAAGGATTACGTCTTTACCAGTTACCCATTTGTTAGGTTTGCCGATAAGCTCAACCTTAATAGTTTCAGGTACTTTGAACCAAGTTTTACCTTCTGCCATAGCAACGCCCGCATCAGTAGAGCCTACGCCTGTGGAGAATGCATTTACCGCACCATATGTACAAGTGTGGGAGTCAGCACCAATCATCATTTCCCCAGGACCGATAAGACCTTTTTCTGGCAAAATAACGTGCTCAATCCCCATTCTACCAACTTCAAAGTAGTTTGTGATGCCATGTTCGCGTACGAAATCGCGCATGACTTTCGCTTGTGTAGCGGATTGAATATCTTTATTTGGTGTGAAATGGTCAGGCACCAAGTAGATTTTATGACGGTCAAATACAGGTTTGCCGATTTTTAAGAACTCTTTACGCGCTGGTGGGAATGTGATGTCGTTCATCAAAACAGCATCCAAATGACATTCGATGATTTGGCCTGGTTTTACAACATCAAGACCCGCGTGGCGAGCCATATTCTTTTCAGTAATGGTCATACCCATATTATTCTTCCTCCTGTTGTTCTAGCTCCATAGCTAGGAATACTGAGTTAACTGCATTAATATATGCGTTCACACTTGATTTAACGATATCGGTGCTAATACCACGACCATGGTATAAGCGACCGTTGTATTCAACCTTAAGGGTTGCTTCCCCAAGGGCATCTTTACCGGCTGTGATGGCACGGATTTGGTAATCTTTTAAGCTAATTGGCAAGCCAACCACACGTTCAACGGCTTTAAGGGATGCGTCTACTGGACCGTCACCTACGGCAGCATCTGCTTTCTCCCCTTCTGGGGTCATGAGGCGAACGTCAGCATATGCGTAGCCTTTTTCACCTAATTTGTAGTATTGAGCCACAAGCTCGAATGCTTTTTTGTGATGTAAGTTATCTACTACAAGAGCGATAATGTCATCATCGTATACTTGTTTTTTACGGTCCGCCAATTCTTTAAATTTAGCGAAGAGGTCGTTGATTTTCTCTTCTGTGAAAGATTGGAAACCAAGTTTTGCCAAATGATCTGCAAAGGCATGACGGCCAGAATGTTTACCCAATACGAGGTCTGTTTTTTCAGCCCCTACGGACTCAGGAGTCATGATTTCATACGTTTCAGGGTTGCTCATCATACCATGTTGGTGAATACCAGACTCATGAGCAAAAGCGTTAGAGCCAACGATTGGTTTATTTGGAGGAACTACGACACCTGTCAAACGACTCACAAGTTTAGAAACTTTCGTAAATTGTTTTGTATCAATGTTCACTTGAAGGTCGCCGAAGTAATCATGGCGTGTTTTAAGAGCCATTACAACTTCTTCAATCGCTACGTTACCAGCCCGTTCGCCTAGGCCATTAATTGTGCCTTCTACTTGGCGTGCACCTGCTTTAATAGCAGCTAACGTATTTGCATTAGCAAGACCTAAGTCATCATGACAGTGAACGGAGATAATTGCATTTTCAATGCCCGGTGTATGTTCTTTAATATAGCGGATTTTATCACCGAACTCATTAGGGTTCATGTAACCTACTGTGTCTGGTACATTAATAATTGTTGCACCACCAGCAATAGCAACACCAAATACTTGGCATGCGAAATCTAAATCAGAGCGTGCCGCATCTTCACCAGAGAACTCGATTTCATCAACCTTACCTTTTGCATATGCCAATACGGATTTAACCTTATCCAATACCTCTTGGCGAGTCATTTTTAATTTATATTCCATATGAAGTTCGGAAATAGCAATGAATACATGCAAACGGCTACGTTCCGCATCTTTCAATGCATCAATCGCTTTTTGTACGTCCTTTTCATTAGCACGTGCCAATGCACAAATTGTTGCACCTTTTACTTCGCGTGCAATCGTTTGTACTGCTTCAAAATCTCCAGGGGATGCTGCTGGGAAACCAGCCTCGATTACGTCGATGCCGAGGCGTACTAGGCCTTTCGCAATTTCAATTTTTTCAGGGGTTTGTAAAGATACACCTGGTGTTTGTTCCCCATCACGAAGGGTTGTATCGAAGAAATATACGCGATTTTGATCCATAATCTTCACCTTTTCTATACTAATAAAACATAACGCTGTATTATATCTATCTATTGTGAAAGTTTAGTAAAATCGCCGATTTCAACGCTATTTCGGCTGAAGCCAACGTAGATACATCAAATCAGTAATTTTACTAGACTTTTACAATAAAAAAAGCCCCTCAGAACAACTGTCGTTGCTCAAAGGGGCGTTATATTCATAACACGGTACCACCCTAATTGGGACTCGTTGCGGGTATAACGGAACCACCGTCGATGACTACTGCTGCATTCGCCACCAAAGCTCACGGGAGAGTGTCAGCGTACAACCTCTATTGCCTCGCACCAACCGGCAACTCTCTGAAAGCAGGATCTGTAAACCTTTATACCCATTCATAGCTCGTATTTAAGATATAAAGGTATTATACGGTATTCTATAGAACTGTGTCAACAGGATGGACATGTGAGTTTTGTGAAAACACAGTTTTATCGTTACAATTTGACATCCCCATGATCTCACGTACACTGTAAATAAGCAGTACCAATGATTGGAGGAATTATTATGAGTGGTTCAAGCAAATTCTTCTTTATTTTATCGGGTATTGTAAGCATTATCCTGGGGATATTCTTACTCTTAAATCCCGTTATTAATCTCATAGCTTTTGCCTGGCTTTTTTCTATTATCTTCTTCGTCAGTGCGGTCAGCTCTATTATAAATTATTTTACGTTATCGTCTGAATTACGTAGCGGCTGGTATCTTATCAGCGGCATTATCAATGCTCTATTCGGTATCTATTTAATATCCGGCGGATTTGCATTCCTACCATTAGTACTCCCAAGCACAATCGGCATCTGGATGGTAATTGAAGCCATCTTTATTTTCATTAAATCAAGAAAGTCCGACAGCATGGTATCACTCATGGGACGTAATGCAAAATGGCTTGCACTAATTCTTTTACTATTAGGCCTATTACTCATATTCAAGCCGATTGCTTCCGGTGAGGTATTTATCTACTTTATCGCTTTCGGTTTCTTATTTGACGGAATTTATTCCATCGGTGAGGCTTTTAAAAAATAGAATATAACTAAATAATTACACTATAAGATCGACCATGTACTGCCAAATAGCTGTCATAAATTACGATGTCTATTTCGTATTTGTGGCAGCTATTTTATTTGTTTTGGCTAGCCGTCATGGTAAATATATTCGCCTACTACATTTGCAAGTGGTTAGACGCTTTTCTAGCTCTTTTATTTAGCAACTAGCCCAACGCTCTAACATTAGCGTAATAATGGGGTTATAGGACAAAAATTAGTACAACCCTGTAGTAATTTAAAATCCCCTTGATCAGTACCAAGATACTCATCAAAGGGATTATATTAATTATGAAAAAGATAAATAGCCCTTCGTTATCCTAGGATCGCTATTAAATTCAAGTCACATCTTAGGCTTTAAATATAACACCATTATGCTCTAGTTGTTCCACTGTTTTTTTACCAATGCCTGGTAGCATCAATACTTCTTGTTTAGTAATTGTTTTAAAATCATCTACTGTGTATAGGCCGGCTTGTGAAAGTGTAATTTGTGCACCGAACCGTATATTGTCATATACCGGATTTCCTCGCAAAGCCCCACCTTTAGCAACCTCTACGGGGCTCATATGAGCGGACTCGCGTTTTCCCATATAACTATCATTAGAGTACCGATTTATAACAGTTCGACCGGTAACACGTTCATACGCATCATATAGAGTCTGCCATAATGGACTTTCAAAATCCACTAATTGAGTTGGTAAAAATGAGATAGCAGTATATAAGCTTATTAATTCTCGTGGGTCAGAATCTATGTTGCTCACTTGGTCTACCATATACATAATAGCCTCTAAATGATCTTCTACAAAATCGTTCCAGCGCGTTGCATCTTGTAATAACCAATCAATATCTTCATATTCATCAACAAGATCTGCTAATACATCATGGGCTATCTTGCTTTCACCACACTCCAAAGCCAATAGAATATACAGCATATGCATAGGCAACATGATATCCGGAGCCTGATTAAATGCATTTTGTATATCATCGCAACATGCAAGATATCGCTGATATACCTTGCGGCCGCGATCCCAGTTGGCAGCGCCACAACAAGCAACCATCATATACACAAGAAATCCTGAATGATCTTGCTTGTCTCCGTGAAAAACTGGCGTAAAGCAGGCAATCGCATCATTATACATATTATATTCTAAATATATCATCCCCATGTCGATGAGGCAACGCATATAAGGACGCGTCTCTATTATATTCCAATCTATTTTCTTTGGTTTTTTCAACGATTCTACTAGCTGCTTCAACTGATAAATTTGAAAGCTTGGATGTAACTCAAGGGCTATGAGTTCTCGTTTAGCATCTACTTCATCAGGACATAATGCAAGGATTTCATTGTATAACTTCCTTGATTTCTCATTCGTATCAGCCTCTTCTGCAGCCTCATATAAATCACGTAATTTCATTTCTATCGTATTATTAAAATCACCACGATTATATTGAGTCATAAATGCTTCTAACAAATCCTCAATAGATTTGAAATCAGATTCATGTTCGGATACAAATTGTTTCTGTAAACGTAATAATAACTCACTATAAAAGTTAAACATATAGTATCTCCTTATACATATGAACGTAAAAATACTACTCATATGTAATATAGCACGAGGGAATATATTAATTCTAGAGGTAATACCTCGACCTATTAATATCTCATCTGAAAATGGGTTGGCAACTAGACGATAAAAGGGTTATAGGACAAAACGTGTTGGTACTTTAATCCCAATCATTGAAAGATAATTTGTCATAGTTATGCAAATCACCCCAAGAAATGGCATCCCCCCAAGTTGGAATTATGCCTTGAAGTTGGGCTCTTTCATTCATAGAACTATATATTGTAGAAATACTTGCATCAGTTGGCATTACCTTAAGTATTTCTTTTGCAGAAAGCGGTCTTGGTGAGTGTAAATAACACCACCAAAAGACCGCTTTTATACGTTTTTCTACAGACATTCCTCGATGGTAACGCAATAAACGTCTGAGTTGTGCGTTTACTCCGCCTTCAATAGGGTTATTAGTCCTCGGACATTCTTTATCCAACACCAATGTTTCATCTAAATATCGAAACATTGTCTCTGTATTAATTAATACCACTAGAGAGTTATAGGCTTTTAGTAATCGTTCATGCGTAGCTCTTAAATTATCATTACTATCACGTGTCATTTCATTTAGAAACTCTTTAAAAGTCACCCTCCAATTAAATAATCGTTGAATCCATATTTTTGCATCTTCCTGTGTTTTTACGTTATATAAATCGCTTGCTAAATCTTTTAACATAATGCCTGCTAATGTCTTAGGCCGCCTAGTAGTGTAACGATGTACTTGCCATACGGCATGAACAATACAACGTTGAAGCTTGGCGGTACGCCAAACTTTTTTTAATGCTTTTCTAAGACCAGGTCCACCATCAGAAACGACCACAATGGGGGTCGCTATTCGCTGCATAAGAGCTTGCCATGAGCGAGACTGTTCTGACCTACATAAATACCACCCTAATACATATTCACCATCATAACAGATCAAAATACAAGCTTTTTTAGCTAAGTAAATACCATCAACGAATACCACATCTCTCGAGGTTTCAATTTTGGGCGGCATAGGCCATATTTGCCAGAAATCAGCTATCTGTCTACGAAATGTACGGCCCTGCCCAGGCATGTCCTGTTATGTTTCTTTACTAAATAACCAATTTAGAAATCGATGAAAACATTTAGTAGTATTATCAATAGTTTGTGTAAAGGTGATGTTACACTGCTTACAATGCCATCGTTGTGATCCAGCTTTAGTTTTCCCATATTTTTGACAAGAAAATCCACAATTTATACATCTTACCAGCATGATTATTCCCTCCACTTAGAACACGATTTTCTAAGAAGATATAACCTTATTGAAGCCAGTAAAATCAAGGATTTTGGGACTTTTTACCAACACATTTTGTCCACCCTCTAAGTTTATCAAAAGAACTTAAAATAGCGATGGAGCCAGTAATTTACTGGCTCCATCGCCTATAAAACCAACACGTTTTGTCCTATAACCCCATTCTCGTTAGTAACTAGCACAATAAAAATAGCAGGGCTGCCACCCTGCTATTTTTTCGTTCATATGAGACTATGTCACATATTGACATCCCTTGTCATATATAGAATAACACTTCACTATAGTGTAGTCAATAAATCCTCTACGCAATCACTCTTAAAAGCTTATCCACTCTAAATTCTCAAAATTATTTAAAATTCGTTTATCCATTTTTACCACTTGATTGGAAAACTCTATTCGATTATTAACAAATGAAATATCTGTATACCATTCCTTTAAACTAGCATACACTTCATTCTCTAAATCAATAATAATGGTTTCAATGGGATCCCAGGTTTTGCATCTTACAGACTCGACCATAACCATACTATTACCTATGAAAGTAACGTCCCTACCATAAATCCAAAACGGTAATACTTTCCCCTTTATAGAAATAGAATATATAGCATCTCCATGAGGTGGTTCCGTTTCATATTGTGCTTTTATATTGTACTTTTCCATTATCTCATTGCTAGCATTTTCTATATATGGCAACGTTGAAATCTTGTAATTATCTGCGTTCATAAAAGCTCCATTATTTTTAATATCAACCACAACAAAGAGGACTGTATATCGCTATTTGTGTAAAAAGTATTTTGCTATACTTATTACGAAGAGAGTCCGTTGACGTGAGTTAGGTTCATCTCCGCGAGGAGGTGATACTATGACAAATCATGAAGTTACCTATGTAATTATCATAGTTCTGTTATCAGTAGTCACTATCATTGCACTAGTTAAGTAGTACAACGATAAACGCCTAACGTATAGAGGAGTGCAGTCCTCTAACACGTTAGGCGTCATCATAATTTTGTTCAGTTTTAGATGAGCCTAACGCCCTAATCACGTTAATGGGCTCTCTTTATATGTATATTATAAGCTAATCAAGCTTAAAAAGATAGTACAGTAATAAACTCAATTAGTACCTACACTGTTAATCATTTCTCTAGCCCGCTCAACAGAAACTGGCTCATTAAATAAAAACACATGGTTCTGCCCCCCATGTTCCCAAGAGGCTAGATAGACAAAATCATCCACCATTCGATAGGTAACAATTATATCATTTACAACCTCTGTTTTCTGAGGTAAGTAATCCTTATAATCACCTGCGATATTACCAGATAGAGTCGATACGCGATACTTAATATACTTTGGCATATCATCTACACGGTCAAAATATGTTCCTTTTAAAAGCTCATGATAGGCATACACAACTTGTAATACATCGTGATCCACAATGGATAAATGTACGGAACGTAATCCCTCTAAACCACTTGGCAACTGCGGTTTAAAGTTCAAATGTTGCTTAGCCTCATATAGGGTATCAAACACCTCTAGAGATTGACCTTTACGAGTGCTTCTATAATCGCTATCCGTCATAGTACAACTACCGAGTCTGTCAGGACATGGAAACTCATTTCTGTCACCATAGGGCTGATCATAAATAGAATTACCATTAAGACGGAATCTCATCAAATCATCTGCGAACACAACATTAATGGAACTTATAAAAGCTAGCGTAGCTAACGCACATACAACCTTTTTCATGATACAATCCCCTGCAAACAAACTACATTTATTAACTAAATTATATCATTAAAATTTGAAACAGCTATCATCATAAATCTATCCTATTTGATAGTATCTATCGCAAATCATTCTACTATTCAAAATTATTGTAAGTGCTATAATGAACTTATAAAAATGAACAGGTGTTCCTATGATAGTAAGTGCATCTTTCGAAACTCATATTTACTAGTTATATTAAGGAGATTATCATGACACATACACAATTAACACAACTCGTACAAGCTTTATTAGATGCACCTACAAGCAATGAAACAGTAAAGGAATTCGCTCAATCTTGGATTAATGCAGAAGGTACACCTAAACAAGAAGAACTTACAAAACAACTCGTATCCGTAGCAGAACAAAACATTGCACTTATCGATGAAACAATCGGCTTTGCAGGGTCTGAACTTGCTATACAAATCCTTGGCGAAGAAGGCGCAGCTAACCTATTACAACATGCTAAAGACATTAAAGCAGAAGGCGCAGAATTCTGCGACTGCCCTGGCTGTGTAGCTGCTAAAAATATTATTGATTTGAAAGCGGAAATTGCATAAGAATATATAGAAAATGGCTCCCTTATAAGGAGCCATTTTTTATATATCGCTTGCTAAAAGTTTTACGTTGTTTCTTGATATCAATATAAAAACTTATATAGAACCAATAGATGCAAAGCCCATAAACAACATATAGTAAATTAATTATATCACCTAAAAAGCTAATATTCTTATATTCATAAGTATTTTTCGTCCAGGAAAAGATAAGCATCATGCATGCAATTCGCAGTAAAATGATTGCGAATATAAAGCATTTGCATTACAATATAAGTAATAGGAGGTGATACTATGGCTAAAACGGCCTCTATCAGTTTGCGTATCGAGCCAGCTGTAAAAGCACAATTAGAAGCACTATATGCTAGCTTTGGCATTTCCGTAACTGATGCGATTAATATTTTTCTCCACACATCACTAATGGAAGGCGGATTCCCATTTCAACCTAAACAACCTCGTTATAATGCAGAAACAGAAGCTGCTATTCAAGAAACGAAAGATATATTAGCAGGAAAAATAAAAGCAAAATCATATGCTAATGTAAAAGAAATGATTGAGGATTTATAGAATTACATATCGAGCCAGATTGGCTTCTAATTTATGCAATTAAAGATGACATATTAGTATTATCTTTAACTCGCACGGGTAGCCACTCAGATTTATTCTAACTAAGCTTAAGAGGAATGTGAAAGCATTCCTCTTTTCTATTCCCCAAAAAATTTATACCAGTTATCATCATAAATCTATCACATTTGATAGTATCTATCGCAAATAATTCTACTATTCAAAATTATTGTAAGTGCTATAATGAACTTATAAAAATGAACATGTGCTCATATGATAGTAAGTGCATCTTTTCAAACTAATATTTACTAGTTATATCAAGGAGACATGACACATACACAATTATCACAACTCGTACAAGCTTTATTAGATGCGCCAAAAAGCACTCCAACTGTAAAAGAATTCGCTCAATCTTGGTTCGATGCAGAGGGCACAGAAAAACAAGTAGAGCTTACAAAACAGCTCGTATCCGTAGCAGAACAAAACATTGCACTTATCGACGAAGTAATCGACTATGCACGCTCTGAACGTACTATACAAAGCCTTGGCGAAGAAGGCGCAGCTAAACTATTACAACACGCTAAAGACATCAAAGCTGAAGGCGCAGAATTCTGTGACTGCCAGGCCTGCGTAGCCGCAAAAAATATTATCGATTTGAAAGCGGAAATCATGTAGCTTACTATACTCCATTAAGTGGTTATCAACTCAAGGTTGATAACCACTTTTTTATATACAAAAACGGCCTCTCATGGAGAAGCCGTTTTACGGAACAATATATTTGTGAAAGCTTTACTTCCACAGTCTACTCAGACATTCTTTTGTATCCGTTGAAGCATTTTAAAGCTCACAGCGATATTAACGAAAATAATCAACAGTGTTACGAACGAATAGCCTAATAGCATACAGTTCGCCGATACCACATCATATATCTGATATGTGCAATATCCAGCCGTGACAATACCGCTAAAAATGCCCGGTATATACTGTTGCAGAAAAATACTTTGAATTACATGCCCAATCACATGGTATATATACGCTATGATGACAGTGATGTAAATGTCG
Organism: Veillonella nakazawae; assembly: GCF_013393365.1. NCBI lineage: Bacteria > Bacillati > Bacillota > Negativicutes > Veillonellales > Veillonellaceae > Veillonella > Veillonella nakazawae. Next base: position 123,954 of record NZ_AP022321.1, on the reverse strand, counting down.
AAGCTTTCAAAATACATACTCAAGCCCAGCACAATCAACAAGAGTATGAATTCCTGACAGACGATGGCATTAAATCTGAAGGGTGTAAAAGTGGCTGCTAAAAATTGTTGTTGCAGTTTAGGATTCCTTCGCATGAATCGTGGAAATAGAAGAATCTCTTCAAGTTCGTGCAATATAAAAATGCTCGGGAATAATAAGAAAAAACCATTCAGATCCATAAGATACCTCGTTCACAAGTAAAACTATTTACCACCTTTTTTTACATATGTATCAAGAACTCTTATTTCCCGTAAATAATCTCGTTCAACAGGACTAATAGTTTGATTCTGGTATTTTTGATATTCAGAAAGGACTTTCGCTTGCATTTGTTGATGAGATATATGTCCCTTATCTTGTAATACAGCTTCGCCTGTAGCTGACAAAATCGCATCTATATGCTTTATCCAATCAGCCATTGTCATAGGGACTTCACGCTGGGCCTGTCTTTCCGCAAAATCCAAGTATCCTGAAACTAATTGATTGAGCCCTTGTAATTCTTTTTCTGTAAGATAATTTTTAGCAATTTGAGCCTCTTTCAATGTAGGTAATTCTCCTTTGAAAGTAGTCAATCCCATAAACTCTTTTTTGCTATCTACACGTTTATAAATAACTTCACTAGCCGTATTATGATGAACAGCAAAATGCATCTTATTTTGTACTGTAGCAAAAAATGATTTTGCTTCTACGGATATCGGATTATAATCAACAGCAGTAGAAAATAAGTCCAGCACTTGACGATAAAAAACCTTTTCACTAGAGCGAATATCTCGAATCCGATCTAATAACTCTTTAAAATAGCTGCCACCACCTAATTCTTTCAGTCGCTCATCATCAATAGCAAACCCCTTTATCAAATAATCCTTTAATACGGTTGATGCATATTTTCTGAATTGAATTCCTCGCGGCGATCGAACACGATATCCTATGGCTAAAATCATATCTAGATTATAATAAGCTAACTTTCTTTCAACTGTCCGAGTACCTTCATTTTGAACTGTCAACTTATAGTTGACAGTTTCTTCTTCAGACAATTCCAAATCTTGAAATATAGATTTAATATGCTTGCTAATATTTTGTTTTGTCGTTTGAAATAATTCTGCTATTTCACTTTGACTTAACCAAACAGAACCATCATCAAGTATAAGATTTATTTTAGCTTTTCCATCTTCAGTATTATAAATAATTATATTATTCATCTGAAAGCCTTTCTACCATTACGCCCATAGTAATTCAATATATGTATATCAAATCTTAAAATTAGTATATGTTAAATTAAAAGAAGCCTTCTATATTACTATCATTGTAACACAGAAGGCTCAAGAATTTATCCACTATTAAATTTTTAAAACTGCATTGATTTAACTTGCACACGCAGTACAGTTTTCAATTTAGCGGGCTCCACCTTTCGCGCATCAGACAAGTAGATTTCCCGATGCCACTCGTCGTTAGCACGTTGCAAATTATGAGCAGAGCAGAATTCATCCACTTTCACAAACGATTCCGGTTCATTATCATAAGGCCCGACATGCAATATCTGCACGCAATCTCCATCCTCTATCGATTCGAGCCGCACGTCCTTAAATCGAGGCAACGATTTTTTCTTGGACACATTAATAATGGCGCCCTCCAACACATCAGGAGTCACAAAATCAGGTTGTCTGATCATCACCCGATATTGCAGATTATTCTTATCAAACTGCTCCGTATGCTCGATCTGCTTCCAAAGCGCCTCCAGCACAAGGAACTTCATGCTCGGCACCGTAACCTGCACCGCCTGCTGCTTTGGACAATACAATTCCTTTTCGTGCTTGCGCCATTCATGCTTTACTGCTGTCATAGTTAACCCCTCTTTCTGAAAAAAATATATGATTTCTTTTATCGTAAGGGAGGATTATGAAAGATAATTAAGAGCCCCTATGCCAAAGCATAGGGGCTCTTTTCACACACTCGCTTCCACAAGTGCTTTTGTATATAGGTGTACCGCTTCTTTAAGTCGTTTTGATTCGATGGTTTCTACGATTTGCCCATCTTTCATAACGATGATTCGGTCTGTTACAGCTTGTAATAGTCCGATGTCATGGCTGACAAACACATAGCCGAAGGGTTGTTCCGAATGGAGTTTTTGTAATAGGTCTAACACTAATTTTTGGTTCACCGCATCAAGGGCTGATGTAGGTTCATCAAAGAGTACTAGTTTTGGATGCATCAACATAATCCTTGCCAGTACCAACCGTTGCAGCTGACCACCGCTGACTTCGTGAGGGTATTTATACACCGTATTTTCTGGCAAGTCTACTCGTTGCATCCATTTACGGATATCGTCCTTTGCTGACGCCACATCCATAAGCCCATAGTTGATATACGGCTCTAAGAGAAATGCTTCTAAGTTCATCCTCGGTGGAATTACCGCCAAGGGATTTTGGAACATCATCTGCATAGAGCGATATATTTCTGTGTGATTTTGAATGGAATGGATTTCCTCACCAAAGAGTCGCAAGATGCCAGATGTAGGTTTTTCTAGCATAGCAATCATCCTAAGCAATGTACTTTTACCGGAACCACTACCACCAGCAATACCTACACGTTCATTGGGAGCCACGGAAAAGGATACGTTATCAACGGCGTGGACCGTATGATTGAGGTTCGTATATTGTTTACATAAATGCTCAACTTGAATCATACTACACCACTTTCATTACGGAATCTAACAAAATACGAGTATACTCATCTTTTGGATGGGCCATGACCTCTTCGGTAGAGCCTACTTCAACGAGTTGCCCCTTATTCATAACCCCAATCCTATTGGCAATGCGCGCCGCCGCCTTGATATTATGGGTTACAATAATCACCGTTGCACCAAGGGCTTGTGTTACCTCTTTTAAAAGGTCTAGCACAGAGGCTTGCACGAGCATATCCAGAGCACTAGTCGGTTCGTCAGCAAATACGATGCTAGGCTTCAAGATGAGGCTTAAAGCTATTGCTAACCGCTGTTGCATACCACCGCTCAACTGAAACGGATAGGACTGCAAGATACGCTCTCCGTCAGTTAAGTGAACAAGATTAAGCATATCTATAACGCGGCTTACATCATAGCTTTCACCATGAGCACAGAACAAATCCTTAAAGTGATTTTCTACGGTGCGATTTGGATTTAGATAGGCGCTGGGATTTTGAAAGATCATAGAAATCTTCGTGCCCCGCAATTGTCGCCAATCACCATCACTCAATGTAGAAACATCGGTTCCGTTTAGCAAAATTTGGCCGCTAATGGTAGCTTGTTTCAACATGCCAAAAGCGGCACGAACTAATGTAGATTTACCAGAGCCACTTTCACCAACGATGGCAAAGACCTCACCAGTGGGCACGGAGAAGGATACATTACGCACCGCCTCTTCCGCACCATATGAAATTGTAACCTTATCAAATACGATACAATCAGATTTATTCAATAGTAGAATCCTTTGTTAATAAGTAGTAATCGATTGGATGTACTGGTACATTTTTAACTTTTGTAGTAGATACAACCGTTGCACTTGGATACAACAAATAGATATCTGCTACGTCATCAACTAAGATTTGTTGCGCTTGTTTTGCAATATTAGAGCGTTCGTTTTGATCAAATGTTACGGACAATTGGTCGATTAACGCATCTACTTGAGGGTTAGAGTAGCCACCAATGTTTGATTTCGCACCAGTTTTGTAGAATAAGCTGAGGAACCAGTAAGGATCGTTTGTAGACATAGTCACTACATTGCGTTCTACTAAATCGAAACCATCTGTACCAAGTGTATCTACTTCATCAGGGCTTTGTAATTTCTTAAGAGTTACAGCAATACCAGCTTTTTTTAATTCTTGTTGAATTTCTTCGTATAAGCTTGTGTCTTTACCCCAAATAGCAATAGTAATCGCTAATTCTTTGCCATCTTTTGCATACATGCCGTTTGCATTCTTAGCGTAACCAGCTTGAGTCAAGATTTGGTCAGCTTTTGCTACATCTGTCATCGGTTTATTAGCAATCGCATCATAGCCTAAGTTGGCAGATGGCGGGAATGGTGCCGCCCCTGGTGTAGAGCCATTGCCAATGATTTTAGCCATGGAATCATAGTTAATAATATGAGCAATAGCGGAACGCACAGCTTTATCATGTAATGGAGATGCTTCTGTGTTGTTTGCTTTCAACATAAACACACGAACGCCAGCAACGTCTTGAATATTGAAACCGTCTTTGAACAAGCTGCGGTTAGCAGAGTCCACTTTTTGAATTACGTCTACGTCTTTAGATTGCAACGCCATAGCGCGTTTGTTATTGTCTTCGATGTCTTTTACAGTTACAGAGTCAAGACCTGGTTTGCCGCCCCAGTAATCTGCGAAGGCCGCAAGTTCAATTGTTTCACCTTTTTTGAAAGAAGTGATTTTGTAAGGACCTGTAAGAACTGGTTTAGATGCTATATCTTTAAGATCTGCAGTGTCCATGATAACGAAAGCTGGTTCAGTCAAGCTAGATAACAAGGAACCATTAGGTTCTGTTGTTTTAATAATCAAGTTTTGACCATCTACTGCGATAGATTCAATCTTAACAGCTTTTGCAGAACGAGCACTTTGTTTCATAGTGTACTCGATAGACTCTTTAACCTTTTGTGGAGTCATAGGCGTACCATTATGGAATTTTACATTTTCACGGATGTGGAATTTCCAAGTTGTAGGATCCACATTTTCCCAAGAGTCTGCTAATTGAGGGGCAAATTTCATATCTGGTGTTACCGTTGCCAATGTTTCACCAGCGCCGATACGCGTCAATGTCCACGCATCCCACTCGTGAGTTGGGTCTAATGTTTCACCAAACCAATACAAACCAACATTCATATGCTTCCCTTGTTTGCCTTGTTTAGCGGTATCACTTCCGCAACCTACCAAGAGAGCTACCATGCACAGCATAGTTAGACATGCTAATAACCAACGTTTCATAACTTCTCCTTTTTGAACATCGCCTCTGTGAAAGAGGCTTTCAACATAAACATCTATACACAGCGCGGTTAGCGAGATACATCGAGGGCATCGCGCAACGCATCACCAATATAGTTAAATAAAACAACAGTAATAAAAATAGCGAGCCCCGGGTAAATTAGCAGCCACGGCGCCGTTTGTAGAAAATCTCGGGAGCTCAACAAGATAGCGCCCCACTCCGGATCCGGCGGTTGCACACCGATGCCTATGAGCGAGAAACTGGCTACCAAAATGATGGCATCACCTAGATGTTGAATAATAACAATCACCAACGGTGGCAATACATTCGGCAGAATATAGCGCCACAGAATTCGTAGATTTGAAGCACCTGACATACGAGCAAAGGTAATATACTCCGCGTGGCGTTCAATCTGTACGAGGCCTCTCGTGATACGGGCATATTCCGCCCATTTCGTAATGCACAAGGAAATGATTACATTCGTTATGCTAGGTCCCATAATACCGATGAAAGCAATGGCAATCACCATGTTCGGAAACCCTAGTACCAAATCAATCAAGCGAGATAACCAACGGTCAATGCTAGGTGTAGAGAATCCTGCTAACCCACCAATAGCGATACCGATGGCCCCACTAATGCCAATGATGGTGAAAGCAATTCCTAATGATGCTTTACCGCCATAAAGGATGCGAGACCACACATCACGACCGAGTTGGTCAGTACCTAATAGATGGGTACTACTAATATCTTGTAAGCGGTCCGCGATATTCGTCGTTTCAGGATCAAATGGTGCTATATAGGGAGCGCATAAGAAAAATGCGATCCATAGAGCTGCTAATACCAACATAACGTATAAAGTATAGGGCTTTTGTCTACTCATAAGAACCTCCTTTTATAGCGGCTCTTCGTTTCGGATTCAGCCAAACACTCAATACATCAATGATGATATTAATTACGATGAACACCAAGGTAATCCAGATGATATAACCTTGCATCAAAATATAATCGCGAGCCATAATGCCTTGTACCATCATGTAACCAATACCTTTTATGGAGAATACCGTTTCAATAACGGCAGAGCCACCTAGCATAGCACCCATAGTTACCCCCATCATAGGCAACAACATAAGTCCCACATGAGGGAATATGTAACGGGTGTAGACCATCCATTCTGGCAAGCCTAATGCTCGCGCCCCCTGTACAAAGGGCTGTCGCGACACTTCTAAAATAGCATTGCGCAACCGACGAATATAGAGACCACATATCCATAAAGCAAGGGTTACCGCGGGCAATACATAGGCAGAAAAGCCATTGGTATTCGTTACCGACACTAGCTGTAATTTAACACCGAATAAGTACAGTAATAATAAACCGACCCAGAACCCAGGGATTGCTAATGCTAGGAATGTAACGAGACGAACTCCATGATCAATCCATGAGTCTTGATACTTTGCAGATAACATACCGAGCGGTATGGTCACCACTATCCCCATAACAAGAGCTAAAGATACGAGCCCCAATGTATTTGGTAGGGCCCCTTTCAACAACGTGGTCACAGGCACTGCATAAAGTATAGACTCACCAAAGTCTCCTTGCACAATTTGACTAAGCCAACGCATATATTGTTGCCACCAAGGGTCATTTAAACCTAGTTGCTCCCTCAGTTGTGCCACCAATACTGGATCAGGTGTAGCCCCTACAAGATTAAACTTCATCGACACGGGGTCGATAGGAGATAATTTTATCAATACAAATGTACCAATAGTAACTACCAATAAAATACCTACAATACTCGCCAAACGCTGTAGTATTAATCGATACAATACATCACCTGCCTTCTTTATCACAAAATAGCTATATTTATATTCTATCAATGTAATACTTAGATAGATATACCCATGTGGGTATTTAGAATCGTTATCATTATGAAAGTTTTGCATAGCAACAAAAACGGCCCCTCATGAGAGGAGCCGCTTCTTATATAACCCTTACTGTGTCCATGCGAGTGCTTCACCACAGCTCGCATGCCTATCCCACTAGGCTGGACTGTTATATTATTTTGTATATGCTGTATGTGCTGTAGGTGCTACAGTGTTAGCAATGATCGCTTTTGCCATGTCGCGATTTACAGGGCGTTCAAAGTACATCGCATGGTTTTGACCATCTTTTGTCCAACCAGCGAGATATACCATTTTTTCGCCACCTTTGAAAGTAACCTTTGTACCGTTTACCTTTTCTGTAGCTGTAACGCGATAATCCTTATGATTACCACTGATATCACCTTTTGTAGTACCTACGCGATACACAATACGTTTGCCTGCCGCTTGGTTCCGCGTTGTATCTTCACCAGCTTGGTAAACATACACAACTTGCAAAACATCTTTATTGATTGTGCTTACAGACTCAATATTATAGCCTACAGGTAATACTTTAGGTAGATGAGGCATAATATTCATGTATTTAGCAGCTTCATCAATAGTAGCAAATTCATGAATTGGGCTTGGCATACCAACCATTGGAGCTGCCTGTTCTGCAACTACAGGTTTAGCTGGATCTGGTTTTACATCTAAAGTACCTTGTGCACCAGCAACAGTGTAAGAACCTACACAAGCACACGCAACTGCTAGTAATACAAATTTTTTGACCATGGGTATAATCTCCCTTCGCATAACATAAAAATTATTAAAAACACATTTATTTTATATGTGATTTTTCCTCAACAATATTACGGATAATAGCCTTCGCCACATCTCGTGTAACGGGACGCTGAAATTCTAAAGAGTGATTTTGTCCATCTTTCATCCACGATGCAAGATAAACCATTTTCTTACCACCTTTGAAAGTAACCTTTGTACCATCTACACTTTCAGTTTCTATCACCTTATGAATTTTATGGTCATCGCTGATATCACCTTTTAATGTAGTAGATGTACGATAAAAAATAAGAGCACCACCGGCCTTATTTACGTACGGATCTATACCGGGTTCATACACGTACACAACCTGCAAAATATCTTTCTCAATAGTAATGACAGATTGAATATTAAATCCTACTGGCAACAGCTTTGGCATTTGAGGTCTAAACCCAATATATTCAGACGCTGCTTCTACAGTGGTAAACACATGTACAGGACTTGGCATAACAACGCCAGGAACAGCTGCTTCAACAGACATTTCTAGGGGTTCAGAAACTCTAGTTTGTGAATCCGTTGTACCTTGAGCCGCAACAACTCCATAAGTACCTACACAGACGCAAGCTAAAGCCATCAACAAAGATTTCTTTAGTATCGAGGTCATAATAATATACCCCACAAAATATATTTTGTAAAATTATATTTATTAAAATATGCTTAATAAGTATATCCTAAATGATATAGGATTTCAAGTAATAAATACAACCTATATCATTTTAACAAGCTTAGTATTTAGCCTATTATTTCTTATGTACCATAAAGCCTGCCGCTTGTTGGTTCGCCATGATGGTTACATCAGAGATTTGCAAGCGTTTAGGTTGGTTTGTTACATATAGTACAACATCGGCCACATCCTCTGGTTGAACAGCCTCAATGCCAGCATATACAGATTTAGCTCGTTCCGCATCACCGTGGAATCGTACTTCACTGAATGGAGTTTCTACGATGCCTGGTTGAATGGTAGTAACCTTAATATCTGTAGCTATGGTATCCATGCGAATGCCATCGCTTAATGTCTTAACAGCTGCCTTTGTAGCGCAGTACACTGCGCCATTAGGATATGCATAAATGCCTGCAGTAGAACCCATATTTACAATATGACCTTCATTTTTATCAATCATAAAAGGTAGTACTGCTTTTGTTACATATAAAAGTCCTTTCACATTGGTATCAATCATAGTCACCGCATCATCAACAGCACTATCTTGGAAAGGATCAAGCCCTTGTGCAAGACCCGCATTATTAACGAGCACATCGACGCCACCAAAAGCCTCGATAGCAGCAGGAACCTTGCTTTCAACATCCTCGCGACTACGCACATCAAGAACTAAAGTCTCAATACGCACGCCATATTCCTTAGACAAACGAGCCTGTACCTCGCCCAATAACTCAGCACGACGACCAGAAATCAACACATTATCTCCATGCTTTGCATAAGCCTCAGCAATACAAAGACCAATACCAGACGTTGCACCAGTGACAAAAATATTACGAGCCATAAAAGCCTCCTCATCATCAATCCGTTCTATTCTAATAAGTTAATTATACCATTATGAAAATAAAAAAACGCTACCCTACCCCCTATAATCGATAAAAATAGTGTATACATTGGAGCCTTCTGCTATTCTCTAGAATGATATGCTGGCGCATCTGTATGTAAGACAAAAATATTTGAGCTCTACTACAGTTAGAAAGCAAATAGGGATACCTATTCGAAGCCGCCTTGGGCGCTACGCGTACCCATGAAGGCTGAGGATAGGTATCCCTATTGTTTTATTTAATTTGATTAGTAGAGCTCAAATACGCTAGCTTTTATTTCAGATGCGCCAACATATCATTTAACACTTCCATGCAATCCCCTACGATGCCATAGTTAGCGTGTTGGAAGATTTCTGCTTGTGGATCGTTGTTAATAGCCACGATTGTGTCAGCACCGGAGATGCCGCTCACGTGTTGGATAGCGCCGGAGATACCAAATGCCAAGTATAGTTTAGGACTTACAGTTTTACCTGTTTGACCTACTTGATATGGCAATTCAATCCATCCTTTTTCAACGAGTGGGCGTGTAGCCCCCACAACGCCACCGATAGCGTCAGCTAGTTCGTAAAGTTTATCGAAGTTTTCTTTGGAGCCCATACCACGGCCACCAGCTACAATGATATCTGCTTCTTGGATATTGTAACCATCTTTGCTGAACGGAATGAAGTCGAGACGCTTCATGCGAATGTCTTCAGGCTTGAGGTCAAATTGTTCAATTTGGATACGACCCCAACTATCTGCGATGCGTTCAGGTTTTTTAAATACGTTAGGACGTACAGAACCCATTTGAGGACGATGGTTTGGAGAAATGATTTCCGCCAAAATATTGCCGCCCAAGGCAGGACGTGTCCATTCAACAAGGCCTTCATTCGTATCTACTGTCAAGATCGTACAGTCCGCAACAACGCCGTTTTGCATACGACCAGACATGCGAGGCGCCAAGTCACGGCCGTTGTTAGTGGCACCAATCAAGAGGATATTCGGCTTATGGTCTTCAAAGAAATCTGTTAATACCTTAGTATAGCCATCCGTTGTATAGTATTTCAAAAGGGGGCTTTCAAAAACGTGAACAATATCAGCACCATGTGCTACCAGTTCCTCTGCTTCGGTTTGCACATTTTCACCAAGGAGCATAACTTGAACGAGCTGGCCCAATTCCTTAGCAATGCGGCGAGCTTGACCGATCAGTTCATACGTAACCGGATGTACCACGTCATCGATGGTATCGGCTACAACAAAGACGTCTCTATATTCATCAAAATTTGTTACGGCCATTACCGGTCACCTCCTTTAGAACCTTCAGTACCTTTAGCAGCTGCTACCGCCTTAAACTCACTAGGGGACACGCTTTCCACAGATGCAGCCCGTTGTACTGGGTCTTTTACATCTACGCCCTCATCATTATCCTCAACTACCTCAACCGGTGCATCATTTGACACCAATAAATGAGCAAATTTTTCAGGCTTAATATGATAAGCCAATTCAAGAACCTTTTTAGCCCCTTCCTCGATGGATGGCAACATTTCTACCTTGCCACGAAGAGGTGGTTGGTATACCTTGCGCACCCGCGTAGGAGAGCCGTTAAGCCCGATACGACTTTCATCAATATTCGGCATATCGCGCAATGTAATATGAGAAATGGTATAACGTTTCGCATAAATAGAGCTCCAAAGACCTGGTTGGCGTGGTTCATTGAGTTCAGCTGTTGCTGTTACAAGCAATGGCAACGGAACCTCTACGATTTCATAGCCATTTTCATGTTGTCGTTTCACAACTGCTTTTCGGGCAGATTGATCAACGGATAATTCACAGGCATAGGTAGCTTGTGCCATACCGAGTTCCTCTGCAATTTGAGGGCCTACTTGTGCCGTATCGCCATCGATAGCCTGCTTACCGCAGAAGATAATTTGGAATTGACGGTTCATAGTCCGTTGAATATGACGGATGGCAGACGCAATGGTATAGCTAGTAGCCAATGTATCAGCACCACCGAACGCGCGGTCTGTAACGAGTACCGCATCATCGGCGCCGAGGGACAAACACTGGCGAAGCGCTTCTTCAGCCTGTGGAGGGCCCATGGATAAAACGGTTACACGACTACCTTCATATTGGTCTTTCACCGTAAGAGCCGCCTCTAACGCATGCATATCGTCAGGGTTTACAATGCTAGGCAAGCCTGTGCGGATGAGATTATTTGTTTCCGGATCCAGCTTAATCTCAGATGTATCTGGAACCTGTTTGATACATACTAATAACTCCATACACTCACCCCTGTCTAAATTCTACGCCCTTAGCGTTATGCGGATATTTCCATGTTTTTACTATTGTTTCACCACAAAGAACGCGGCATGTACCGCACTCTAAGCAACCAGCGAAATCAAAGGCTAAATCGCCATTCTCTTGTAATGTATATAGACCGGCAGGACAGCCGTTTACGAGTTTCATTTTCTCTTCGTGGCTAAAACCAGCGCCATCCACCAAGATATGAGGAGACGTTTCATCTACATAATATTTATTGGCGCCCAAACGCTCTTCTAATTTCATAGGGAACGCACCCCTTTCCAAACATCACGAATCAAGGTAAATAAGCCAATGTCTCCGACACGGCGCATAATTTTTTTCATCATTGGCACTGCACCATCACCATTTACAGTGAATACGTCGCGCATCAAATTGTTAACAAATGCTGGGTATTCATTGAAAATACGTGGATGTGTAGCAAGGAATTTAGGCATATTCTTGTAACGCTTCAAATCCTTCAGCAACCAAGAAGCCTTGATTTGACGTTCATACAACTTAGCCACACGGTCCATATTTTCGTCGCGCAAGGCTACGTTAACCGCATCTGCTGCACACATACCGGACTCGATGGCAAGGTCCATACCACGAATAGTATAGCCAAGATTCATACACATACGTGCCGCATCACCGACGATAACATACCCATTACCGCCCAACTCAGGCATAGATTTATAGCCGCCTTCTGGTACGAGATGAGCACTATGCTCTTTCAATTGACCATTTTTCAATAATGGTGCAATTCTTGGATGGCTTGTGAAAGCTGACAGCATATCGTCTACAGAACGATCGGCTTTGCCAATATCTTCAAGGCCTACAACCATACCTACAGAAAGGCTATCTTTATTTGTGTAAATAAAACCACCGCCTAATAAGCCAGAGGTCATATCGCCTAAAGTGAGCCATGCCATCCCGTCATCACCAGACAGCATGAGTCGATTTTCAAGATCTTCTTTCTTTAGTTTGTATACCTCTTTTACACCTACTGCCATTGTACTTGGATCAGTAGGAGCTATGAGGCCAGACTTTTCTAATAATAATGTATTGGAGCCTTCTGCGATGATAACGAGTTTTGCATATACTTCATCATCGTGGCACCGAACACCCACAACACGTTGTTTTTTGCCTTCTCCTTCAGTAATGAGATCTGTTACTTGTACATTGGATACGAGAAGAGCCCCTTTTTTCTCAGCCTCTTCAGCAAGCCATTTATCGAATTTGGCGCGTAATACTACGTAGGATTCCTCGTTAGGTTGTCCATCTTCGTAGCTGTATTCAATAGTCGTCATTTCATTGCCAGCGCCAATAGAAATGCGTTCTTTTGTTACCTTACGTTCCAATGGGGCACGGTCTCTAAAGTCCGGTACTAACCGTTCTAAAGAATGCGTATAGATACGTCCACCCATCATATTTTTAGCGCCTGGTGCGGTACCGCGTTCAATGAGTAAAACCTTTACCCGTTGCTCCGCGAGGCGTAACGCCGCCGCAGAGCCTGCTGGGCCTGCACCAACAACGATAACGTCAAATGTTTCATTGCGATCAATTGCCATATACTCAGCTCCTTTAAATCAAAGCTTAGACTTACATAAGTTCATATAGTATATATATTTCTCTATTAAGAACCAAAATACCTCTAAAAATTACCACAGAAAAATGAATATATTCTATATTTTTTAACATTATGTTGTAAATAGCTCTATAGGATGTATATATACTCATTATATACTTATACTATTGCATACTATTCATTACCAACAGGTGCAACAAAATTCATCAATTCGTGAAATTTATAAGTTTATCTAGCTTTCACAGTCAAAGTAGCGTATGATAAAAGTAGGAAAAACCCTATACGGAGCAACACGCGTATAATACGACCGCATAATGCAAGACCACGGTCAAGGTTAGGCACTCATTATTTTGGAATTACCAGAGGAGGCCATATGGACCCGTTAAGAATCTTGAAAGCATTATCAAATCCACATCGGTTAGATATTATATTGTGGCTAAAGCAACCAGAGAAAGAATTTGGTGTGCAAGTACACACTAAAACTCTTATCGATTTCCCTAACAGTGTAAGTGTTAAGAGTATTCAAAAGCGCTGTGGTGTATCTCAATCTTCCATCTCTACATTTATGAGCATCTTAGAAAATGCGGAACTCGTAGAGTCTCGCAAGATTGATCAGTATACCTATTTCCGCCGTAACGAAAAAGTAATTCGTGAGTTCGGCGAATGGTATAACAAAGAGGTATCCATCCAATCGGATGATAAAGATGTATCCATTCAATCGGATGATATCGATAAATTATTAAAAACGCTTAACTTAGAAGACACTTCGTATCCTACAACAGAGGAAACCTCTGTGCCTGGCGAGCAACTCGCTGTCGAAATCAATACTAAGGGATTCGATTATGATGAAAACAGAAAATAAAATTCTCCCTTATTCACTATACTTAGGGATAAAAGAAAAAGAGCTATAATACATGTGATTATAGCTCTTTTTGATTTTTATATCATAATTCTATCATTATTTTATTAATTTTACTAACAATATTATGGTAATAATAATTCAACTAAAAATGCCCTCCAAAAGGAGGGCATCTATTATATTAGAATTATACTTCTTCTATCGTTGTGCTTCGTAAGCTCTGAATAGTTTAGATAGTAATTCAGGCGCCAAGCGCAATAGCTCTGGATTTTCACAGAATGATACGCGCAATTGCGTTCTGCCTGGATTATCTTCGCCTTTTTTACCACTGTAGAAACCATTGAGTGGAGCCATGAGAAGTGTATACTCTTTACCGTCATCAAGGCTTACTGCACCATGTTCAGCACACCAAGAGGCAAATTCTACACCGTCAAAGCCAGGTTTTGCTACCTTCCGTACGTCAATAACAAAGTAAATAGACGCTTCTGGACGAGATACGATGAAATCAGGTTCTACCTCTTTAAAACCTTCATAGAGTTCAAAAATCATCTTACGGTAGTAGTCCCGTTGTTGCTCATACCAGTTATGAAGCTCTGCGTGGCTTTCATGAGCCAAAGCACCAAAGATATATTGGCCTAGTGTATTAGCACTAAGGTTCGCTGTATATTCAGCTACAGATTTTTCATAGCACAATTTATTATCTGTAATGATGGCGCCAATGCGTAGACCACAAGCATTCCATACCTTACTAGCCGTTTCAAGGCTGATACGACGGCCTTCAATGCCAGGCACATCCTTATCGGTTAAAGCCCAGATACTAGATGTTTCTTTCCCTTTTTCGTAAGCCAATTCGCGGTACGCTTCGTCAGAAATAATCCACAAATTATGTTTAACACATAATTTTGCATATTCAATCAACGTTTCTTTACTGAATAATTGACCTGTTGGGTTATCGTAAGGAATGATGAGCAACGCACCCGGTTTTGTATCGATAATGCGTTGTTCAACAGTTTCAACGGATGGCAATTCAAACTCGCCATTTTCGTTAAGCTCACGCTCAACAGTGACTGTTTTACGACCGATACGAAGACCTACTGCATCATAGTTTGTATAAGATGGGTTGAACATTAAAAGAGGGCGTTCCTCTTCACCAGCACCGCCACATACGCCAAGCATGATGATTTCCATCGCCATGGATGCACCATCTGTTACGAGTACATCAAGACCAGTTGTATCGAAACCTTGGCTGCGTAAAATGTGAAGGAATGCTTCGCGACATTCATCAGTCCCCGTAGTTGGTACGTATGGCACAATACCATTATGGAATGGACTATTCACACCGCCCAAATCGAACAACCGACGCTGCATGGCGGGATGCATAGGACGCATTACATTACCAATAGAACCATTCACCAAAATTGGTGGGTTCTTACGTTCCAAGAATTTAATTTGTCCTAGGCGAATGCCAGACGGCTTTCGAGCCATCATATACGGCGACAATTCTGGTTGTTTCATTCAGATCCAACTCCTCTAAAAAAGAAACTGCCTCGATGGGGAGGCTATACTAACTGTGAAAGTAACCAATAACACTTACTTTACAAGGAAATATTTGATACATCACAAAACATATTATACAAATACATAGATATATATAGATACATAATATTATAGAGCTTTTACTATAGAAAATCTATAGTTTTATAACACATACTTATTTACATATGCCCAATTTATTGGTTATTGAAAATAAATCTCATATTATTGTACTACTATACCACGATATATTAATGTAAAAATGAAAGAGCCTAACGAAAGGCTCTTTCAGAATGATGATTATTAAGGTTTATAACTATTAAATAGTCACTTCAAGTCCTAAGCGGAAGTTACGACCTTGACCTGGCCACCAGTCACCAGGGTTCCCCCAACGAACGCTAGATTGTTCTGCATAGTAAGTATCAAAGATATTGTTGATACGACCAAATACAGTTACGTTTTCGCGTACTCGGTAGTTTGCGCTGATGTCAGCCAACCAGTAAGTTTTGCGCGGGAATACATTATCGGCTGTACCAGGACGGTTGATGATACCGCGAATATCCAAATGAGCATCCCATTTAGCATCGTTGTAATCAAGACCTGCGTTAACAGCATGTTTTGGTACATATCCATCACGGTTTGCTTTGCGAGTTGGTGTTGCATCGATATGAGTATAAGTATAGCCAAGACGTGCGGACAAGTGCTTAGTCAATTGTTTACGCACATCTGCGTTGATGCCATGAGCTTTTTCAGTATCGAAATTGCGATATTGACCTGTGAAAGCTGCAGGGTTTGTCATAACCCAACCGATTTTATCCTTCGTACTACGGCTGAAGAAGCTAAGATTACTATTCCATGTTTTACCGAATTTGTGGTGTACACCTAAATCAAATTCATGACCTGTTTCCGGTTTCAAATTGCGGTTGCCATTGAAACCATCAAATAATTGGTATGGTGTAGGTGCCAAGAAGTACTCTTTATATGCAGCATATACATTTGTTTTTGCATTTACATCATAGCCTAGGCTGATGGATGGAGATGTATGCGTACCGAAGGAGGAATGATGGTCAATGCGGATACCAGGTGTTACAGTCCACTTAGGAGCAAATTTCCATTCATCTTGAATAAAGTAAGATGCGTTCGTAAGCTTCACGCCGCCCATGTTAACCACTTTATCTTGACGCCAATCAAAGCCGCCTACTACAGTATGGTCTTTTGCTTTATACGTAACTTGATCACCAATACCACGAGTCTTCACATCTGTTAAGTACCCATCGTATGTTGTTTTGTAGTGATTATTCATCAAGTATAATTGATGGCTCCAGCGGCTGCTAATTTTATTATTCCAAATCGCACGCAAGGAGTCATTTGCTTCATTACCATAACGAATGTGATTAAGGGCACCTAAATGGTCAGAGTACATTACATCGCCACGGTATGTATCGTAAGATACTTTCACATCGTTCTTCTCATTGATTTTATTGCCTACCATGAAGGATGCAGTATGGCTGTTACCGTGTTGAGGAATGCGCACGCCATGACCATCTTTATAGGAGCCGATGATATCTTTTTGTAAGCCTACACGCCAGTACCAATCGTTTTT
This sequence comes from Veillonella nakazawae, assembly GCF_013393365.1. Classification (NCBI taxonomy): domain Bacteria; kingdom Bacillati; phylum Bacillota; class Negativicutes; order Veillonellales; family Veillonellaceae; genus Veillonella; species Veillonella nakazawae. The sequence continues at coordinate 106,860 of NZ_AP022321.1, read as the reverse complement.
GCTACCTTCGTTAGTAATAGCGTATTGCTCTAAGTCGTTGCTGCCGCCCATAACGCGGAGTTTAGTTTGTACACCTTGCTCAGGTTTTGCAGTGATTACGTTAACTACACCACCGATGGCACCGGAACCATACAAGGTAGAACCTGCACCACGTTGTACTTCAACGCGATCAATGCTAGACATATCTTTTAAAATAGTCATCGGCGGGTTTACACCAGCTGCGCCCATATTGATGCCGTCTACCAAGTATAATACTTGGTCAGACCCATTGATGCGGAATGCATTGGAGTTCGTGTAACCTACGCCACCACCATACGTATTAATGTCTACGCCTGGTACGATGTTCAAGGCTTCGTTCATATTCGTAGCATGGCGCTCACGAATATCGTCACCTGTTACTATGCCTACACTAGCTGGCACTTCTGAAAGCTGTTGTTCACTACGTGTAGCAGTAACAACAATGGTATGCGCTTCTTTCGCATCACCAGCTTCAACAGCTAATACATTAGGAGCACTCAAAGTGCTACCAAATACGAGGGCTAACCCTACGTATAGGGATAATCGTTGCATTCTTGATACTTTCATAAAAAACCTCCACACACACTAAATCACTTGCTATATATATTTTGTGCCATAGAAACCATTGCACGAGTCATGAATTGGGAATAACTCATGACCTGCGAGGAGTCTACGAGGAACACACGACGATTGGCGATGGCCTTAACACCTTGCAACGCAGGATCAGAATAAAGCTGTTCTGCCGCTGCTGGCGTAGTGCCATCAGAAGTATAGTCCACAGACGGAATGATAATAATATCTGGATTGGCTTTAATTAAATCCTCTCGCGTCCCGTTATCAAAAGGCCCTAAACCTAATTGAGCGGCCGCATTGTTTACCTTCAGATATTTAGTCATGTCATCAAAGGTTGACCCTTTGCCACCTGTAAGACCAAATTGCGTGTAAAACGCCACCAAAGGACGTTCCCCACTATGCTTATTTGCTATGTCTTCTACAGTTTTCAAATCTGCATCCATGCTAGCAATCATAGTTTCATCAGAGGCATGTAAAAGACCAGCAATTTCATGAATAACTGCTTTTGCTTCTTCTACCGTAGTCGGCGTCTTATACACATACACTGGTATTTGCATATTCCGCATTTCCCCAATCGCATCAGGAGACATCCAGTTTGGAACTAATACTAAGTCAGGCTGTACAGAGAGCATGGACTCAGCAGTTGCTTTCACATGTTTCTCTACCTTAGCTGACGCCTCAGGCACATTGTTTACCACAGTGCCCACAGCAGCTACTCGGCTCGGATCAACTAAGGATAAGACGATATCCTCTGTACTCGCCGCGATAGGAACGATGCGCTTAGGCTCGCTAGGCACCGTAACGGCTACGCCGGCACCATCTGTCACCTGATGTGTAGCGCCAGTCGTCCCCGTTTGTGTAGGTCCACAACCGACCACCAGCAGTACCATCATGACTATGGTGCATATAATCGATATTCTTTGTTTCATACTAACGCCCTTCTATAACACCTTCTATGGAAAGATATAAAGACTGCAAATCTTGTAATATCTCTTGATCTGCATCCCAATAGCCACGTTGAGCAGCTTCTAACAAGATTTCTGCAATGCGCTGTAATGCCCAAGGGTTTACGTCGCGCATCCAGTCTTGTACCGTTTTGTCTAAGGCATACTTGTTCGCATAGCCTTCATAGACCCAATCGGGAACTATATCGCTCGTCGCATCCCAGCCAAAGCTATGAGACACTACATTAGACATGTCCGATGCCCCTTTGTATCCATGTTTCATCATGGCTTGAATGAATTTTGGGTTCTGTGTTTCCCCTTGTACAACGCGGCGGAACTCATCTGACAAGGACCGCATCACGACGCGACTACGATCTGTGCTATCCCCCACATACGCGCGAGGAGCACTGCCTTTTGCGTTTCGCACCGCCGCAATGAGCCCACCATGATAGCTGTAATAATCATCAGCACTCAAAATATGTGTCTCCCGATTGTCTTCATTCTTGATGGTCACATCCATAGTCGTGAGGCGACGTTGGAATAGCCGCATATCTTGTGGCACATCCTTGTGCAGGTGAAAGCTACTCCACTTGCTATATACTTGCGCAATATCGTTTAAGGACTCCCAGTTTTTACCTTCTATCAAGGCGCCTACCCCGGTGCCATAGGCTTGTGGCGGGTCACCGAAGATACGAAGGCGAGCCTTCTTAGTGGCTAGCAGAGGATCTTCACCTTGTTCTACGAGCCAGTCTACATCGTCGTGAATATGCTTTTTCACATAATTATCTTCTAATGGTTCATCTAGGTCTGCCACCAGTTCAACCGCCTTGTCGAGCCAGCTGATAGCAGTAGGCATCATATCTCGAATGAGACCACTGATACGGCCCATCACGTCGATACGAGGTCGTTGTAATTCCTCTAATGGGATAACCTCTAACCCAGAAATGCGGCCATTGGATTGCCACTTAGGGCGAACCCCTAGCAAATAGAGGAACTCACCTAAACACTGACCGTGACTTCTAGAATTGCTACTAGCCCAAAGGATAATGCCAACCGTCTCCGGATAGCGCTGTTCATTTAAAATATAATCAGCAATGACTTGATCTGCCAAGTCTATACCTAGTTGGTACGCTATCTTCGTCGGTAAAGCACGCTCATCTAAGCCATAGAAGTTTCGTCCTGTAGGAAGTACATCTACTTGACCACTCGATGGCGCACCCCCAGGGCCTGGCTCAACGTAAGTCCCTTGTAAGGCTTTAGATATGGAAATGAGCTCATTCTTGGTTTCACCTAATTTAGGAATGTATTCACAAAGGATAGCCTCAGCCAAAGGTTGTAAACTAGGAACGATCTCATAATCTGTGTTATGCATGACATTAGATACAAAGGTACGTAATTCATTCCAAATACGGTCAATGATTACGCTATTACGAGTGCCCTCATCAGAGAGTTCACCACTGTGCTGCTCTAAATGCGTCCAATCATAGCCCATCTCCGCAGCTAATGTTTCTAAGGCCGATGCAATATCCCCTTGAGGGGTTCGTATGATGGCAGTAATAAATTCTTCTAAATCCGTCCCCTCAGGTCCTTGCCCCAAAATATGTAAGCCATTGCGCATCTGCATATGTTTCAAATCAGTTAGTTTTTCGTGGACTTCCGTAATAACAGCATCTAGCTCCATCGTAGGTCCTTGTTCTTCATCGATAAGATGGCAGGCTAAGGCTTTTTCTCGAATGACCTCTCCAATTTCAGACACACTTTCAGGATGTTCCTGTTCAAAGTGGCTATGCTCATCGAGTAAGGCTTCTAGTTCTTCAAACTCATCGTAGAGACCCGCCGTCGTCATCGGTGGCGACAAGTGGCCCACTAAACAGGCTGAACTACGCCGCTTAGCCTGTATGCCTTCTCCAATGATGGTTGTCCAGTATGGGTAAATATTTGGCAAACTAGAGATGCCAATTTCAGGATAACAGCTAGCACTGAGTCCTGCTCCCTTACCTGGGAGCCATTCTAAGGAGCCATGGGTACCTACATGAATGACTGCATCCGCTTCAAAGACGGTCCGAACCCAGTGGTAGAACGCCAAGTATTGATGCGGTGGTGGCAAACATGGATCGTGGTAAATGGCAGATACATTCTCTCCGAAGCCTCGCGGCGGTTGCACCGTAATCCATAGATTACCATTAGAGAAGCCCGGTATGATTACTTCATCATCGTAGACAAATACATCTCCTGGGGCCTCCCCCCAAGCTTTAACCATTGCAGCTTGTGTGTCTGCTGGCAGCGTAGCAAAGTACGCTTTGTAGTCATCACTGCTCAAGCGACCTTCTGCAGAGGCTAACAACTCATCGGTAAGCATGGATCGGTCATTGGTCATGTGGGACGTTACCATATCCATCAAGTCTGCACTGGTGTCTGGCACCGTATCGACAAGGTAGCCTTCTTCCTTCAGCTGAGCCAATAAGCGTAGCACCGATTCAGGTGTATCAAGGCCTGCGGCAGAACCAATATTAGAGTTCTTCGGCGGATAGTTATGTAAAATAATAGCTATTTTTCGCTCTGATACAGGAATATGGCGCAACTTAGACCATTTAATGGCTCGCTGAACGACGGCGGCAATGCGCTCTTTCACAGGTAAATACACATAGTGACCACGCTCATCAAAGGTCTGACAAGCCACTACACCGCCTTGAATAACACCATCTAACTCAGGCTGTGATATAGATAAATTCACATCTAATGGCGTAACACCTTGCGGGTCCTGAGCCCAAGACGCTTCATCCATATATATGGTGTACCCTTGAATGATTGGGCAATCTTGTAACTTTAATTCCTCCAAGGTTTGAGCCCCTAAGGACTGGAAGGAGAATTTACAAGTATTGATGAGCACATCAAAAGGGAATACATCCTTACCAAACAGGTAATTCATGGACAGTTTCATATTCGGAATGCCCACCCGAGGATTGGACCCATATTGCCCATAAAAGATAATAGGGTTGTAACCATGTTTATAAATCTCTTCAAACAAGGCCTGCTGATAGTAAATATCCCCCATAATCCATTCATCGCGATAGAAATACACCGCTATGGATGGCCAATCCCGATTGCCTTCGGCATCCATAAACTCATCATAGGTTTCATAGATATTTCCATCGCGGCCCATAATGGCTTGCCACGGAATGTGGTCAGGTTTATCCCATTCTGATGTCGGTTTCGTACTGAAAGCTCCGTTAATAAGGCGCACATAGTTCATGACACCACTAGTGCGGCGATAGCTTTCAAGAAGAGTCCGCTGGTCTACATCTATATTGCGATAGAGAATATCTGTTTTCTTAGGTTCTACTACATCGATCCAGTACTTGGGGTGATGTGCATATAGCCATCGTTCCAGACGTTCCAAAAACGGCGAGTCTAAGCCCACCCCCATGTTGGTTACGAGCACTACATCGGCAGCACGCAGGCGACTTTCAAAAGTAGCATCCCATAGAGGCTGTTTTTTCATATTGCAAATATCCACCTCGCCCTGTATCAATTCAGGGTAAGTGGCAACAGCCTTTTCTATATATTGGATTTGTTTTCCTAAGTTAGAAATATACATGAGCCGACTCATGATTTACCTCCGCGATACGCGCAAAATACGATCTGCCGAAATAGTATCCATAGCATAATAACTGCCATTCATCAATTTACATAATTCTTTAGCCAGGCCTAGTTTGATAAAACCCGTTTCCGTGTCGATAACAATACAATCTACAGGCAAAGTACCAAGGATACGAGCCCATTGCTTGGACTCCGCTACAGGGTCCTCAGAATAACCCGACGTAGCTCGACCATCGGTGATACATATAATCTGAATTCGTTCCGCCCGATGGGCACGCAACAATCTATCGCACATGGTGTAGGCCATTCGTAAAGCGTGAGCTAATGGCGTTTTACCGCCTGTAGGCATAGAGGCTAACAGTCGCTCTGCTCGCTCCACGCTGCGCGTGAACGGCAATAATACCTCTGCCGACTCCTTGCGGAACGCAATAAGCCCTACCGAATCACGGTGGATATAAGAATCTCGCAAGAGACTGAGAATAGCTGCTTTAGTGGCCTCCATGCGATGACGCGCCGCCATAGAACCGCTCGCATCCACCACGAATAGTTGATACGCGCCAACGCGCTTTTCCCGAGCCTTGCGGCGATAATCTTGAGGCTTTATCACTATAGATAATCCCTTGCTGCTTTGATGCTCTAATTGCTGGGACTGAGTAGATAGCTTTTCTTGTTCCATTTTAGTAGCAGCCCGCAATCGTTGATACGGCGCTGCCGCTCGCAACGTGTCTACTAGCGCCAAGTCCTCTAGGGCCTTTTCATCCTGATAAGCTCGAATCATGCGCCCTCTCGTATCTTTTGTCTTAGTCATGAGTCGACGACCTGAGCCCTTGCGATACTGACGGTCTACTGTTTTAGAAGATTCTAGTTTCCATTGGAATAATTGGTTAGCTATACGGGCAACAGTATCTGGTAAACATAAAGAAGATAGCTGGTCACATATATCGCCCATATCATTAGTAGCATTATCTCTTAGTTGGTCTTTAGACTCTGAGGAATTGCTACTGCCATTAGCTTCACTTGAATCAGCATCATCATCTTCAGCAGAATCTATATTAGTATCATCTGCATCATTAGCATTTGATTCGTTAGGATTTGATTCATTAGGATATAGCTCATCCCTATTACTATCATCCTGTTCACAGTCATTTGATACATCGGAATCCATTGAATCAGAGGTATCATTACTTTGAGTGCAATCTTGCTCACTGGTGCTACTGGAATTTTCACCTGGTGATGGCTGTGATTCTGGTATTTCAGCCTTTTTCATACGATGTGGCAGTACATATAGCGCCGCTAATTCTGCATGACGAGGCTTACAATAGGAACAGCCTTCTAGAAGAGCTAAGGACTTCATAACTTGTAACAACACATATTCTGCGCCATGACCTACGGTATGCGCTTTAAGTGCATAGGATACGGCAAGAGACATCATTGCATCAGGTGTAGCAATCGCTGAAATCCGCTTATTGTCGATTAAGCTAACTAGAACGTCAGATGCATCCGCTTCGGTTAAAGGTAACACAGTCTCTACGCAAGAAATTTCATCTCGAATTTGTTGTAACACCGCTACCCTTGATTCCAAGGATGCTCGTTCCATAGCTACATGCACATCGACGAGTTCCCATTCCGCGTCAGTTAAAGTTCTATCCTCATGGTTTATCGTCATGATCAGCAAGATATGACGTTGTTTTGCCTCCACTAATAAGGCGTGGCGCACTTCTGGGGATAGAACGTGACCATCATCTAGGAGCCAACATCGCGTGTGCGGATCATCTAATAAACCTGCGTTCATCACCATCTGACCTTGTTGCAGAGACGCTTCAAAGTCGATAGTCTCTTGTAGTTGCGAGTTATCTATATACACAGGAATAAGCCGATACGGAATATGCCATTTCTCGAGGCACTGACGAACTAAAAAGCTTTTACCAACACCAGTACCACCAGAAATAACAACACTATGAATCTGGTCATTTACGAGGCCTATTTTAAGAGCCTCTTGTACAGATGTATCCATAGCTATCCCTCAAGTACCGCAGATACCACTGTATCGATGCGGTCTACATCGTGACCTTGCTCCTCAAAAGGTAATCTTCGCATACGATGTTTTAACGTCAATCTTGCAGCCACCTTAATATCGTCATCTATGATGTGTGAGCGACCATGAAAGGCAGCGTGAGCGCGAGCCGTATGCATCATCGTAATATCTGGACGATGTCCATCGACGCCAACGCCGATACTGATACTAGCGATTTTGAGGAGAATATCATCAGAGGGGATAATAGTTGGTAATAGCTTACGAGACTCTAACAAGCGCTCATGCAAAGCTCGTTCCGATTCCTTATAGGTATCCACGAATTCTGCGGGATTGTCCCCAAAGGTTAGACGTCGCTTGATAACATCCATACGCTGTGCTGGATCTTGCTCACCACAAACCATAACAGATAAACCAAAACGGTCTAATAGCTGTGGTCTAAGGTCCCCCTCTTCAGGGTTCATGGTTCCTACGAGAATGAATCGAGATGGATGAGAATGGCTTACCCCTTCCCGTTCCACCGTATTCACGCCCATTGCCGCTACATCTAGTAAGATATCTACAATATGGTCATCCAAGAGATTAACCTCATCTACATAGAGAATATTTTGATGTGCTGCTTGTAAAATACCTGGTTCAAAGGCTTTTACCCCTTCTTGTAAGGCCTTCTCTAAGTTAATAGACCCCACAACACGATCCTCTGTAGCATTAATAGGCAACTCCACAACGGTCATGGCCGAAGCACTTTCTTCCATAGGAGGTAAAAGGCTCGCCAGTGCACGTACAGCTGTGGACTTTGCTGTGCCCTTTTCACCTTCGATTAAGACACCACCAATGGATGGATTGATAGCATTCAGTAAAAGGGCCAATTTCATTTCTTCTTGACCAACAATAGCAGTAAATGGATATAACATAAGCCTGACCTCATTCGGAATAGCAATATATAGAGATAAACAGGAAATGTGCGGACCTATCCATAGGCAGCCCTATATCTATTTCAGGTGTGGATCGATAGACATTGTGCCGCTAGCATTTGTCTGTTTATATTCCTCAATATCCGTAGTTCCCTTAGGGAATACAAAGATACGTTGTTGTTTAAAGTACGGATCGTCATAGACTGCAGCTGATAGATGGAATGCGGCTCGTAAGTTATCCGCAGTCAATACTTCTCTTGGCGTACCTACATCGATGATATGACCATCGCTAACTAGGACGAGCTTAGTACAGTATTTAGCAGCTAGTTCTAAATCATGAACTACGATTAAAATCGTTTTTCCTTCATCGCATAATCGACGACCTTCATGGAAAATATCATCGGCGTACACTAAATCGAGGGCCGCCGTCGGCTCATCAAGCAATAGCACCTCTGTTTGTTGTGCCAAAGCCTTAGCCAAGAATACCCGTTGTCGTTCACCACCACTCAAAGATTGTACAGAACGATTCCGCAGATGATAAACGCCTACCTCTTTCATAGCCTGTTCAACGATAACCTTATCTTCAGGGCCTTCTTGTTCCCACCATTTCAAATAAGGATAACGAGCGGTCATCACAATATCGATAGCTTCATAATCGAAGGAAACATTTACAGACTGTTGCATATACGCCACATGATGAGCGATTTCCTTGTCGCTCAAAGAAGAGATGCTTTTACCATCCCACAAAACATCTCCACCAGATGTAGGATAAAGGCCACGCAATGCTTTTAACAACGTTGTTTTACCAGAGCCATTAGGTCCGATAATACCAACGAACTCACCACTATCAATAGAGAAGGATGCATCCTTTAGAATAGTGTTTTCCCCTAACGTAACGGATAGAGATTGAACATCTAGTTTCATTAGGCCCCTCCTTTACTACGCAAGCGATGAAGTAAATATAAGAAATACGGTGCCCCTAAGATCGCTGTCATAATACCTACGCGAATCTCAACTGGCTGAGCAATAACGCGACCTAAGGTATCACAGAACACGAGGAAAAGCGCCCCACCCACAGCTGCCATAGGCAATAATAGGCGATGGTCAGGTCCCACCAAAAGACGCACAATATGCGGTACTACAAGGCCAACAAAGCCAATGGAACCACTGACGCACACCGCAGTAGCAGTAACGACAGATGCCAAAAACAGGAATAGCATGCGATACACCATAACAGGCAAACCCAAGGCACGCGCCTCTGTATCGCCGAGAACGAGTACATTCAGATGACGACCGAGCATCATTAATATAACGCTGCCCGTCATGATAGGCCCCACCGCTAGTAGAACGTGGTCCCAGCGACGAAAATCAAGTCCACCCACCATCCAAAATAGGAATTCACGCAAGCGGTATTCATTAATCATAGTCAAAATGCCCGATGTGAAAGCACCGAGCAGCATACTAACAGCTACACCAGCAAGCAACAAGGTGGTCGTATCGAGCTTGTTATTACGCCATGTTAACAATATAGTAATCCCAACAGATACAAAGGCTCCTACGAAGGCAAAGGCAGGCATGTAAAACATGCCAAGAGATGTTACACCAAGGGCGATGGCGATAACTGCACCGAGAGATGCCCCTGCGGAAACGCCCATAATACCTGGGTCCGCCAGTGGATTGGAGAAAACACCTTGCATAACGGCGCCAGCTAGCGCCAATGCACCGCCTACGAGTAGGCCTATAATGAGGCGCGGCATGCGGATAAACCATAATACGGCCTCTTGTTCAGCTGTAATAGGCTCCGTAAAATTCACAGGTAAGCCCATACCATTTAAAATACTTTGTACACCGCCACCGATAGGAATCATGATAGTTCCTACGTGGAGTGCCAATAGACTCACAATACATAGCAATACCCCAATTAGAATAATTGCCATGATTCGTTGCTTCTCTTTAGTCATGAGAATTCCTTTCTAACTGAGGATATACAGTATGCATGATGGCGAGCATCGCTTCGCCAATATGCTGATTCATAGTATATAAATAAGCTGCCGGTAATGGCTTAACACGGTTCTCACGTATAGCCGGCAAATTTTGAAAGGCTGGATTTAGTAAATATCGATCCGCCAAATTCTTGTCCATTCCCTTATAGGAAGGAATAAAAATATAGTCTGGATTCATGGCTATCACCCGTTCCTCCCCAAAGGGTATTCGTGGTGGTAAGCCAATCCTATCAGGTGCATTATAGATACTCATATAGTGACACATATCATCAAAAAGGCTTCCTGTTCCCGTATATCCGTCCATAGATGATACAAAGAGAACCGTCTTGCGCTGCTCAATTGGAATAGATTCTCCTAGGTGCTTTATTTCATCTATTTCACGATGAATCTTCCGAATGTAAAAGCTACCCTTTTCATCTTCGCCGATAACATGAGCAATATCCATCACATTCTGAATCACTCCGTCCACCGTAGAAGGGGTAGGTACCACAACAGTGGCTATACCCATGTGCCGTAAGCCATAGATAACATCAGCCGATATATAATCTGGTGCTATAACAAGATCCGGTTTCAAGGCTATGATTTTCTCCAAAGGATACGAACTCAACACTGGTTTTACCAGCTTTGCGCGCTTTGCCTCTAGCGAATATTCCTCATAGGTAGACAATTTATTAATGCCTACTAAACGTTCTGGTTCTATAAGTCCTAGTAAAATTGTGTCGAACGCAGAAGACAGTGATAAAATCCGTTTTGGATGCTCTGGAACAGCAACTTGAACGCCATCATGACTGTCAACATAGCGAATATATGGTGTTACGCCATCCTCAGATTGAGGTCCACAACCTGTTAAACATACACAAAGGAGTATCATCAAACATATGAAAAATCCAATTTTCTTGTTCATGATGATACTCCTTGTATAGTTCTAATTAGTGATTACATAAAGACTAGAATTTTTGAGTATAGCTAAGTTGGTAATTAAATGGTTCATCCCAGTATTCCCAGTCGCCGTTTGAAATAACATTATGACGGTTTAACAAGTTACGTGCATCTAGCCGCAAGGATGAGTTTTCATTGAACTGATAGCCTACGTATGCATTCCAAGCTACGAGATTTGGATTTGTTCCACCATCGCGGTTCTTCATCCGTTTTGTGACAAAGTTAAGGCTAGAACCAGCTGTCCATTTTGGACTTGTATAATGGATGCCTCCTGTAAATTGTAATTTTGGATTTGCTTGTTTCCAATAGGTCTTATCGATTTCTCGTTGTTTTGGATTAGAATACGATGCACCCACAGTCATTTTTAAGTGATCTGTTAATTTACGACCATATTGGGCTTCGATACCGACATTTCTATAGCGACCACCGTTTACGCGAATCGTGTTTTTACCATTGCTATCTGGCTTCCAAGAGAAGAAGTTTTTAAAGTCCATATAGAAGAGCGCTACTTTCCAGCTATCTTTGTTAGTAATGTGTTTATAGCCTAATTCGTAATTCCAACCTTCTTCAGGTTTCAAATTACGTCCACTAACAGAGGCATAGCCTTTATTAATTTTCTTGAAAGTATCGCTTAAGTTCGGCATTCTAAAGGCTTTACCAGCATTTATGTACATGGATGATTCCTTGTTAATACGATGTTCTAATTGGAACTGAGGAATCAATACGCGTTGATTTTTCACAGGGTCTTTAATATCCGAATAACGCAAGCCTAAAATACTAGTCCATTTAGGATTGATTTGATAGGAGTATGTACCATAAATGGCATAACTATTGCGATGTGGATTTCCATAGTATGGACCAGATGTAGTGCGATATGTTTCGCGTTTACCAAGTACACCTGCAATGAAATAGTCCTTGCCACCGCGGAAGTCCCATTCATGTTGCACATCGAAACCATATTGTCGAGCAATATAGTTGTTATCACTCAACGTATATGTCTTTTTGCTATGTATGCGACTTTTACCATACAAATCTCTATCATTGTAGAAGATTGTACCTGTAGTATTGCCATCTTTATAAACTAAAGACGCATTATTTTTAGTATCTTTATAAGCATATGTTGTAGAGTGAAGCTTTTGCTTAATAGGATTCGTTTCTGTACTCAACTGTCCAAAAGAAGAATTACCTTCAAAACGGCTAAAGTTCAAAGTCAACTTATCATTTAATTTACCGCTCATAAATACACCTAAGGAATTCCCTTTGTTACGAGCTGTATAATATTCATAGCCCCTAGCATAAGCACCGATATCGGAGCGAATAGGGGTTTCTGGATCTTGAGCACCAAAGAAGTTACGTTCCACACCAATTAAGAAGCGAGGCGTGCCATAGTTAATTTTATAAGTTTGGCGCCCCATATTACCAAAACCTACCGTAGCAGAGCCCCCTTCTTTACTTGGAGTCTTAGTAATTACATTGATAACACCACTCATCGCATCAGAACCATATAAAGCAGAGGCCGCACCTTTTAATACTTCAATGCGTTCAATAGAGCTAGTCGGAATAGAACTAAGGCCGCCCTTGCCATTGAGGTTCATCGGTACCCCATTCATGAGAATCAAGGATCCCCGTTCAAGGCCACGGATATTCACACGGCTATCCATAGCCCCATATTCAAGACCAGATGCACCATAGGAGAAAGATGTAATACCAGGCACCATGTTCACCGCATCAAAGGCATTTTTAGCACCGCTATTCATGATATCTTTGTCCGTAATAACATCCATCGCTGCCGGCGTATCTAAATCTAAAAGAGCCATGCGATTTGCTGTTACATTAATGACATGACTTTCAGATGCGCCATTTGCTTCAGTAGATGCTACCGTAGTAGGAGTATCTGTGGCAGCCGTTACATCCACTGCATATGCATGCACAGATAATCCCATCAAAGCCAATCCTATAAGTACAGAAGTCCGTCGTTTCTTAAGATTGTTCATAACAAATCCCTCGTAATACACACTAATTATTCATAAAAACTACATAATTGTATTATTACACACTTAAAAGGACTGCACAAAACCCATACCCCCTATTAGTACTGGATTTTATATAAGTCTCTATAAATAAATATTAGAATTTTTGTGTATAACTCAATTCATATGTAAATGGGTCTCCCCAGTATTCATAATCCCCATTAGTGATAACGTTATGACGGTCTAACAAGTTACGAGCATCGAGACGAAGTGTTGCATCCTTGTTGAAATGATAACCTACATACGCATTCCAAAGGGCAATATTAGGATTTAAGCCACCATCACGATTGCGCAAACGTTTGGTAACAAAGCTAAAGGATGTACCAGCTTCCCAGGTTGGGCTTTCATAACGAATGCCGGTTGTAAACTGTAACTTAGGAGCCGCTTGTTTCCAATAAGTTTCATTCATTTCCTTTTGTCGTGGATTAGAATAGGAACCACTCACGTTCCATTTGAGGCGGTCGGATAAACGTCTACCATATTCAGCTTCGATGCCCACGTTGCGGAATTTCCCGCCATTTACGCGCACCAAAGGTCGACCATTTGCATCCGGTTGCCATTGGAAGAAGTTTTTGAAATCCATATAGAACACATCAACCTTCCAATCATCCTTTTTGTTAATCCGCTTGTACCCAATTTCATAGTTCCAACCTTCTTCTGGTTTGAGGTTTTTACTGCTTACCGCTGTATACCGACGGCTAACGCTACGGAATGTATCGCTCAAACTAGGCATTGTAAAAGCTTTCCCTATGTTCACATACATGGAGGATTGTTTATTAATAGAGTGCAACAATTGGAATTGAGGGGTCAACACATGTTGATCCTTGATTGGGTCATCGATTACGGTGTAACGCAAGCCCAAAATGGATGTCCATTTAGGGTTAATTTCATAAGAATAACTACCATACACAGCATAACTATTGCGTTTAGGATGAATGTACACAGGAACAGCCGTTGCATGATAGGTTTCTTGTTTACCTGTAACACCTGCGATTAAATAGTCCTTACCATCTCTAAAATCCCATTCATGCTGTACATCAAATCCATATTGACGTGCGCGATAGCTTGTTTCAGTTGCCTTAGCTTGGGACGTATTGTGCACCCGGCTCGTACCACGCATCGTACGGTCATTATAGAACAAGGTTCCTGTAGTACCCTTGTCCTTATAAATTAAGGAAGCATTATTGCGATCATCCTTATAATGATACGTCGTAGAATGTCTTGCTTGATTAACCGGATTTGTTTCCGTACTGATTAGACCAAAGGACGATTTACTTTCAGCACGATTAAAATTCAATGTTACCTTATCTGAAAGCTTACCACTCATAAAGAGCCCCAACGAATTGCCCTTGTTGCGAGTACTATAGTAATCGTAGTGTTTAGTACCTGCATAGTCGTAGCGAATCGGTGTGGATGGATCCTGTGTACCCCAATATTTTCTATCGATACCAACGATGAATTTATCTGTACCGTATGACACATCAAAACGTTTAGACCCACGATTACCTACGGCAACCGTAGCAGAGCCACCCTCTGTAGATGGAGTCTTAGTAATAACATTAATAACGCCACCTAATGCCTCTGCACCATACAATGTAGAAGCAGCTCCTTTCACTACTTCGATACGTTTTATGGCACTCGTAGGAATAGAGCCGAGTCCACCTTTGCCATTGAGGTTCATAGGCACGCCATTTACAAGAACAAGGGCACCACGGTCAAGGCCTCGAATATTCGTACGGCTATCCATGCCACCAAAATCGGCACCGCCAGCACCATAAGAATTTATTGTTACCCCTGGTACGGTCGCCACCGCATCAAAAGCAGTGGTAGCACCAGTATTTTTTAACTCCTCAGGTGTAATTATATTCATCGCTACAGGTGTGTCCAAATCTAGGAGGGCTGTGCGATTGGCGGTTACATTGATTACATTGGACGACTCTTGATTCTGATTAGTTGTCATATCTACCGCATAACCATTTACACTCATACTAAGTAACGCCATCATTGTGGCCACATATACACGTTTATTCATTTCATTTATCACCCTATATGTTTTATTAAAACTATGTTAATTCTGTTAATTTGTAGCCTCTGAACTACAGTGGGAATTTGGTTGTAGGGGATATGAACACTCTCATCCCCACTACATAAACTGTAATTCATTTAATTTAATTTAGGCTCATTCCAAATATAATCATTATTCAAATTCATATCTTATATAAAAAACATCTGATTTAGGCTCACCAGTTGTATTGGTAGCCCCACCTGACCTAGCTGCAAGGGCAAGGGCATCATTATCAAGAAGGCTAGAGCCGCTACTCCCCTCAATTTCAGCCCTTACATAATTACCTTCGCCATCAAAATAAACCCTAATAGTGACTGTCCCTGTAATACCTCTTCGTACAGCTTGTGCTGGCATGACTTTATTAGCATCTAAACTAGCACGATAACCGGAAACATCAAAGTATCCCGAACCTTCCGTATCACTAGTCCCAGAATTGCCGCTCTGTGTACCAGGGCCGTCATTTGCTTTACCACCATTGCCAACGGGGCCACCACCTGGACCTGTTGTATCGCCATCACCTGGAATACCCACTGGATTATCTGTATTCCCATGTAGATTTACACTAGCCGCTTCATTGCCACCTAGATAAGGGTTAAGATTTTGCAAGCCCGGTGTCGGTTTTCCCGATAAGTCCGGTAATACACTACCCGACTTACCGCCCGCAGCATTTTCTTTATCATCAGAGACAATTTTCTCTTGCTGTTTCTTCTCCTGCTCAGGAGGTTCCGGTTGCACCATGTCAAGATTGATAACCAAATCTTTCTTTGGCGTTTCTGGTGGTTTTATATGACCGAACAAATCACCTACAACACCCCAGTATGCTAAATTGACCACCAATGCAGCTACGAAAGGAATGCCATATCGTTTACTCACCATATGATCACTTCCGTTCTGTCGCTACGCTAACAAACCGAGCACCACTCATCTTTAGATTATCCAAAATGCTAATAACATCCTTATACGCAATATCTTCAGATGCACGGACGATAAAAGCCTGTTGTGGTTCCTTCGCAACAATAGCTTGAATTTCATTGCCCAAATCATCAGGTCTAATTTCACGTTCGTTCAAATACATCTTATGAGTAGCTGTGAGTGAAATCGTAATCGGCTCAATCGTTTTTGCCGTTGATGCAGAGGCCTTTGGCAAATTGAGCGGAATTTGTTCCTCTGTATTCATATATAACGTACTCATCATGAAAAATACGAGCAAGAAAAATACAATATCAATCATAGGTATAATCATGATGGTAGGTTCTTTTTGTATCCCTACTGAACTACGTTTCATCGTTGACTCCTAATATATAAATCCAAGATAGAACCTAAACGTTGTTCCAATTTTGCAATATCATAATTTACTTTACTTGTGCACCAGCTATGGATAGCTAATGCTACGATGGCTACTGAAAGCCCAGTTGCCGTTGCAATCAACGCTTCGGATACACCACCAGTAATAACGGTAGGGGCACCGATATCGCCACCAACAGCCGCAAAGGAGCGAATCATACCAACTACAGTTCCCAATAAACCAAGCAATGGAGCCATAGTAACCATCATGCTGAGCCAGTTAAGGCCGCGTTTTAAACGTTCATCCATGTAACCTACTACATCGTGAAGGCGATTTTCCAAGCCTTCAAAGTTATATACGGAATCTACAATCGGTGTTACAAATTGACTAAGTGCATCATCATTATTCTTAATCGCTTGTTCTAATGCAATCCAATCATTCGCATTACGACCGGCTTCAATGCTAGACGACAATTGTTGAATTTCACTGTCAATGCGACGATACATACGAATTCGCTCAAATAAAATCGTACATGCTGCCAACATAAATAAAACTAGCGGATACATGACTACGCCACCCGCATTAAAAAGATGAATTGCATACTCCATAATAACCTCCTCAAACTTATAATTATAAATTTGTACTCTACTGCGTATAAAACACAAATCCAATCTGTATTAATCGTTATATTACGATTAACACTAAGTTATTTTATTATTTCATAAACAAATACGTAGCACAATAAACCTATACCCTGTACAGGTATGCTATTTTACGGTATGTATTCTTATAATTACTAATTCCTCTATTGAATACATACATTTGTCTATTATATAAAAACACTAATAATTCTCATGCTAAAAATTATTTATCTGCTCTCAATACATATAAAAAAAGCAGTCTATAGAAATGTTTTCTATAGACTGCCTATACAGATATTATCTAACTTCTTAGCATACTAAGAGGGTTAACATAACACCTCTATCAAGTACATATTTATTAATTCTATACAATTTTATGAATATTATTCATACCTGCATAACCATTCGTTTAAACTATCCTATGACACCGTTATATCATCATAATAAAACTTATGTATGTGCATCCTCTCGCTACGAAATAATGATACATAAACAATATCTTGCCTATCAATACACTATCTTGTATACACCACTTGATCTATTGTATAAATACCTCGTCCAATATGGTAGTACAATCCATTTTATCTTTATAAGCGAACTCTATTATTTCTTACTAGATTTTTTCTTATTAGGTTTTGCTGCTTGTTTGCCTTTCGCAGGACCCGCTGCTTTCACAAAGGAATTATTCAAATTGGTAGCAACCATAAGGGCCACATCAGCGTTAGGAGTTGTGACAATAGAACGACCTGCCACTGTAACAGTAGGTCCATCATAAGATGCACCACCTGGCTGAATTTGACCATTATGATACAAGCGCGCTAATTTACCAGCCATGTAATACGCACGTTCTTCCCCTGTATAACGGCCGCTACCTGCTGGGCTATAGATATTATCACCGTTTACGTAAACTGCGCCTTTAGACACGTTTACGTGGTTTCCAGAATATGTGTACATGCGAGCAATATTATTGTTCACACGGTCTGTTAACTTAGGATGATTGTTCGGTGCCACTACTTGTGAAAGCCCTTCACGATAGTGTTCCCCAACTTTGTTGCGAAGTACCGCCATAGAACCAGCTGCACCGCCCACATTATAAGGAGATTCGCTTAAAATCTTGAAGCCTAGTTCATCGGCTGCTTTTTCTTGACTCATTGTAAATACTTGATTAGACAAGTAGTTGCCCGCTACATTAGATAATAACGCTGCCCCTTCACTACCACCAGCTGCAATACCGACTGCTGTAGAAAGGCCAATTTGCTTTTTAGCGCCATTGATAATATCTTTATGCTCACCATGAGCAATTTCATGGGCCATTACATAAGCCAATTGATCATCATCAAGGGTATCCAAAGCACCTTTATTAATAGACATAACGCGACCAAGCGTTGCAAAAGCATTAAACTCTGTATCAGGGTTTGCATAGACAACGTAAGAACGTTTTACGCTAGGAGAAGCCTCTAACGTTTTCATAATGCGATTTACACGTGCTTGCGCTGCACTATCGTTCAAGTAACCAGTTTTCTCCTTAGTACGTGCCAAGCTTTCTTGTTGGCCTTGTTCGGAGTTATCCATTTTATTTAATGCAGTAGATACATAAGCCATAGCAACAGCACCACCCGCCAATGTTTGTACTGCACTAGATGCAGCATTCACTGGAGCAGTTTGCATAATAGCAGGCGCCATTGTCGCAGCCATCGCTACAGATAATGTAGTTGCTGTAATTTTCTTGTTCATTCTCTCAACCTTTCAAATGATATAACCATATCATAATTAATGAAAATAGTACTCTAACATTTACACACTATGAATATAGTAAATCTTCATCGTAAATATAGAATGAATAATGGAACAATCATTCATCTTTAGCTGAAAGTACTACCGCTTCTTTACCATCTTTAGAAACAGCACCACCATGGGTATAACCCACTACATCAAAGCCTGCCTCAGCACACTGCTCTGCGATGCTTTCATAATTTTCATTCTTACCACGCGTACACGTAGAAAGATGGACCGTAGTAACACCTTTTTTCTTGAAAGACTCGATTTTCTTGGCAAGATCGCCACCACTATGGGTGAAACCTACCAACTCAATATCCTCATCTGCATAACGCTCAAAGGAATCCGCTTTATTCATAAATGCTTTTAAGCAACCGCCACAAGAACAGCGCTGCATTGTATCCTCATTAACGAGAACCGCAATTTTCTTAGTCATAAGACCTCCTATGAAAATATAGTATTAGAATTAGTATAACATAGCTATAAGGAAAATACGTATCCTGAAGCACGTTGATTAATGATAATTATATATAGCTTAACCTAAACAATTAAAATCACGAAATCTTATTAATATCTTTATTTCTCATAAATAAATCTAACAAAGATACTATTAGTAAAACATCTAACGTTTAATTTATAACAATAAATAATACAACTTGATTTCCTCTTTTTATAAACCTTTGAAGATAGTTAACTACCTTGAAACTTGAATACTGATTACAAGAGTAAAATAATCTACTCATTACATCTTTGAGCTACAAAATACAACCTTCATATCTATATAGTTAAGGTAAGAACTCAGATAAACAGTAACTATAAAATTGAGATTTGAACGCATATATGCTATCATAAAAGAAATAATAAGAGCTAAACAGATAAAATCAGAATTTGAGGAGGAATATTATGCCAATAAAAACCTTAGATAATATATTTGAAAAAGACAGAAATAATCCAGAATTTTTAGAAGCTTATTTAGAAGAAAAAGCTAAATTAGAAAATGCAGTAGCTGTTTTAAAAGCACGAGAGGCTGCAGGATTAACACAACGTGATTTAGCTAAGAAATCTGGTGTCCCGCAGTCTACAATTGCACGTATTGAGAAAGGTGCCAATACAAGTCTAAGTACTATGTGTAAAATTGCATTTGCCTTAGATAAACAAGTGAAGATTAGTTTAGTATAAAAAGGCCCCCTATAAGCTAGTTAACGTGACTTATAGGGGGTTTATATCTTTTCTTGTAGAGTAAGATTTACGTATTACATAATATCTTCTTCGCGGCCAAATTTACCGTTTATGTATTCCCCATAAGCGAGGAGAAGCTCTGTTTTATTTGTCATAACAAATGATCCTTGTTTTACCACTGGTTCATTGAGTGGTTCTCCAGCGAGAACGAAGATTTCAAGACCTTCATCACCAGACTCTACCTCAAAACGCTCTCCATCATTGTTGAAAAGTACAAAGTCTCCAAATTCTATGCTTTCACCATTGGCACTACCTGTACCATTAATCACAAGGAAGCCTGTATTCCAAGTCATATTCTCAGAAATAGAGATCCATGAATTAGGTTGAAGTTTTAATTTGTAAATATTCATCGGTGTATGGGATTTAGCAGGACCTGTTATATGTCTGAAAGCACCTGTGTAAACGATGGCATCGATTGTTTCATCAAGAGATTGATACCGCCCCATTGTGGTAGCAGGTATATATTGATATGAAGGTGCATCATTTTTATGACATTCAGGTAGATTTACCCATAATTGTAAAGCATGGAACAAACGTCCCCGCTTTGCATATTCTTTTTCATGAAATTCTTTGTGCAAAATACCACTAGCGGCAGTCATCCATTGCACATCACCAGAATGAATAACACCACTATTACCAGCTGCATCTTTATGTTCAATGGAACCGGAAAAAGAAAATGTTACCGTTTCAAAGCCTTTATGGGGATGTGGAGTGTCACCTGTATCAAAAGGACTGCCCTCAAAATAATATGGCTCGTTATAGTTGAGTAACAAAAATGGAGACATACGATCAAGCATAGGTGACTCATCGCTATCAGGGAAGTACTGACGTACTCTAAATCCAGTGCCTACCCAATGAATATCAGGAGCTTTAATAATTCTTTCAATTGTTCTTACAGGATTCATTCTATCACCTCTTAATCCTATTTGGCTTATATTAATAGTACTTGGCACATATTAATAGTGCTTTTCTCTTAATATTTAAATGATATATGAATAACCATTCATATATCTTAACTCCATTATATCTAATTTTTTCAATATGTCAAGAGGTGGGATATTACAATAGTAATTTACATAAGTTTCGAGCTACTCAACTAGTTTACGATGCGATACCATAGGTGCTGCGCACCGCAGTATCGATTGATTACAAGTATTTGAAGATGCTCAACACTTGTACGGTTCAGTAACATTGGTGCTTCGCACCGCGTTACTGGATGGATATGATTTGCCTCCTACCACTAGCCGCGACTTCCTATCAATCCTCACTGTGGATTTCCCTTCTCTGCTTCGCAGCTCGGTAAATCTTACGTTCGGAAGAAAGTGATGTGTGGCCCCCATGCGTCGCTATGCTCCTCTGTGGCCTCACACCCTACCCTTCCCAGCTCCGTCTGACACGGACACTTAGTTAGATAATACCTCTACAATCTTGGCTGTAGACGGCTCTAGTAGGATTAGCTAGTCGAAGACTAGCAAAAAGAAAAAGGCCTACCTTTAGGTAGACCTTTTTCTTTTAGTCAATCAGCGGCTTCCTATCCTCCCAGGCCGTCTCCAGCCAAGTACTTTCGGCGTTTATGAGCTTAACTACTGTGTTCGAGATGGGAACAGGTGGATCCTCATAGCCATCGCCACTGAATCTGTCAGAGTTTGTACTCTGAAAACCACATAGAAGTTATATATATTTGTTGCACATTCTGCTTAATGTTTGTTTAAGTAAAGCCCTCAATCTATTAGTACCAGTCAGCTCCAAACCTCACGGCTCTTCCACACCTGGCCTATCAACCATGTCGTCTACATGGGAT